>NZ_JAKKRO010000052.1:0-35114 GCF_025654235.1 Shewanella sp. SM32
TTGATGGTTCAATGCCTGTTGTGGCTAGTTGGTTTACACGCACAGCAACAGGGCTGGGATAAGCATTTTCAGGCCAATACCATTGGGCATCGAACGGTACTCTCAACGATTCGCTTGGGATTGGAGGTACTCAGGCGGCCTGATTATCAAATCACGGAGAAAGAATTGCTGGCGGCCTGGGTATTATTCGCCAATCAGTTGCTCAAATATGGCTATGCTATGGCTGATTTATGAGGGGATCCTTCAGCACCCAACATGAAATTGACCAACTGGCGAAGACTTTTTCATCCGGCATAGGTCAGTGGATACAAGACAGAAAAATGGCCATTACGAGCCTAAAGCAAACCATTGAAGCCGATCCTAGTACCAACGTTACCCCTCATTTGTTGCAAGCGCATACTGCGGTTGACTTTGCCCTCACCTACTATGGTGACGAGCAAGGCAACATGTATCGTCAAGATCCGTCGCTGAATACCGCAAATTATGATCCCCGCGTTCGCCCTTGGTATATGGATGCTAAAACGGCGGGTAAAATGATCATGACGGCGCCCTACGTCAGCGCCACATTGAAAAAACAAGTCGTAACTATAGCAGAACCTGTGATGAGCTCAGGCCAGCTCATAGGCGTAGCGGCTGCGAACTTAACCATAGATCAGTTAACAGATGCAGTGCAGCGCCTCCAAGTACCAGGCAAAGGTTACACTCTGATGGTCGATAATGCAGGGCTCATTATTAGTCATCCCAATAGCCAGCTAAATACTCAACAACTCACTAAAATCGATAGTAATTTTAGTAATAACTGGTTATCACAGCGCACTAATGCCAATACGATGGAAGAGCGAAACCTCGATGGTGCCACTAAGTTAGTCTATGTTGCGGCAATACCCTCAACTGACTGGGCACTGATTTTCGTGATGGATAAGCAAGAAATCATGTCACAGGCAACCGATCTCGCTTGGTGGATGTCTGCCGTAGGTGTTGCACTATTGGTGCTGTTTGGTTTGATTTTAATCGCCATCTTTAAAATTCAATTCAAAGATCTCGAACGCGTTGCCCAAGCACTCAATGATATTGCCGAAGGCGATGGCGATCTCACTGTGCGCATTCATACTGCCAACAGCCACGATGAAATTGGTATGTTAGCTTCGGGTTTTAACCGCTTTGTAGAACGTCTACACGGTATGATTTCCCGCATGCACAAGATTGCGGGTCAATTGGAATATCAAGCCAAAGGAAGTAGTGCATCGGCAACGGATAACAGTCAGCGCATTGAAGTACAGCAAGATGAAGTGACTATGGTTGCCACTGCGGTGACCGAAATGGCCAGCGCCACCGAGGAAATTGCCAGTAATGCTGAGCATACAGCGCAGACAGCTCAAAATGCGGTCGGACTTTCAAACCATGGCCATAAACAGGTAATGCAAAGCCAGCAATCTATCCGTAATTTAGCCAGTGAAGTCGAAACTGCAGGGCGAATTATCGGTGAACTGAACGAGCACTCACAAAAGATCAACAGCATTTTGTTGACCATTAGTGGCATCGCAGAGCAAACCAACTTACTTGCACTCAATGCAGCCATTGAGGCGGCACGTGCAGGAGAACAAGGTCGTGGCTTCGCTGTAGTTGCTGATGAGGTGCGTGTACTGTCACAACGTACGCATTCATCGACACAAGAAATTCAAGCGATGATCGAAACCCTACAACAAACCGCAGGCAAAGCCGTTAAGTCTATGACTCAAAGTCATGAAATGGCAGAAACCAGTGTGGCCGATGCTAATTCAGCCAGCGAAAGTCTGTTGCAAATCAGCAAAGCCATTAATGATATTTCAGATATGGCGAGCCAAATTGCCACAGCAGCCGAGGAGCAAACCTCAGTCACCAGCGAAATCAACCGTAACACAGAGTCGATTCGTGAAGTGTCAGAGAATCTCTCGATTGAGGCACAAACGTCTATGGTCCAAGCTCAAGAGCTCGCCCATTTGGCCGCATCATTGCAGCAGGAAGTTAATCGCTTCAAACTGTAATCAAAAGCCTTATTTTATATAAAGATTACATCAACAATTCCATACAATAATGCCCGCAAGTGTCAGTGACATTTGCGGGCATTTCTTTACATATTATTTCTTCAAAGACTTACAATGGCTTACCTAAAGCAAGCTTAAATAATCTTCATCGCTTTATTTTCAGGAATATTGGCCTCAGGCCGAAGCTCAGCATGTAAGTTTCTTAATCCTTGATAACCCATTTCAATTCGATTTCCGCCATTCTTTTTAGCTTTATACATAGCAGTATCGGCACAGGAAATAAGCTGTTTCTCATCTTCACCGTGCTCTGGATACAGAGCAATACCGATACTCGGCAGAATATGGATCTGCTGTTCGGCAAGCTCGAAGGGTTGCTCGAATACTTGCAATATTTTTTGCGCAGCCAGCAGGGTATTATGTGCTGAATCGACTCGTTCAAGTAAGATGACAAACTCATCCCCCCCAAAACGCGCAACGGTATCTGAGCCCCTCACACAACTGACTATTCGCTGCGCTGTCACTTGCAGTAATAAATCGCCCACGCTATGACCAAAAGTATCGTTAACCCACTTAAATTTATCTAAGTCTAAATAAAGCAAAGAGAAATAACTTGATTCCCTATGGGCTCGAGATAGCGCCTTTTGAAATCTATCGTAAAAAAGCTCACGATTGGGTAACAAGGTTAACTGATCATAAAGTGCAATATGCTCTAATCGCGCGAGCATTTGTCGGCGCTCAATCGCAAAGGCTATTTGCGTAGAAACAAACTCCAATAACTCACGGTCTTGGTGTGTATATGAAGCCGAAGTGGGCAAGCTATGCATAATCAAAGCGCCGATAACGCCTTTCTGTAGCTTTAGCGGCACACCCAGCCAACTTAAACTACCATTACCCAAATCTTCACGAATCGCTTGGGGATAATCAGTTAAGGTCACGGGACACAGGAGTAAAGACTCAGCACTGCGGATCACTTGGTCAGTGAACACACTGAAACTTGCAATATCGATAAGTGAATCCTCGCCAGTAGCGGCTTTATAAGGAAAACTTAATTCATTTAAATCTTGATCGTACAATGCAATAGCAAAGTTTGCTGCAGGCAATAATTTAGCAATAATTTCATGAATTCGACGATATAGGGCTAGCAAGTCCTCAGCGACATGCACAGCCTCTGAAATCTCATATAAGGCTGCTTGTCTACGTTCGGCATTTTTGCTCTTAGAAATATCTCTAGCGACTGCGACACGCTGTTGATAAGCATCGGACCAACGTGCAGACCAAAGAATATCGACGATAACACCATCTTTACGCACATAACGGTTTTCAAAATCGACTTTAAAGCGACCTGCCATAATTTCATTGGCCGTTGCGAGAGTGCGTTCCCTATCCTCTGGAATGACAAGATCTAGCATCTGCATACCCATCATTTCTTCTGGGGTATAGCCAAAAATACGTTCTGCCCCAGCACTGACAAATTCAAACCTCCCCGCTTTATCGACGACACAAATAGCATCCAAGAGAAGGTCGATAAAATTGCTTAAGGAAGTGTAGCCATCATTATTCACGTAATTCTCCAATAAACGTCCGTCTTTGGCTAAGTCCTAAGTTTGATCATAAGCATAAAAATAATAATAACGCACTATTAGAGTAGGTTAATTTTCAATGTCATTCCAGAGTTGGCTCAGTTAAGTCCGACTTTTGCAGAGTTAAATTCAAACAAAATCAAACACAATACTTAAGGCCATCGGTGGCACTATTTGACTCTGGACGACAGATATCGGCACAATGCCCTAAAATGTTGGTCAACATCAGGGCGCTGCTTTGGTACGCGCAAATCGCATTAAAGGAATTTATTTTTGGACCGATTGTGCTCTCCGTTACATCAACCCAAGCATTTTCGCCTTGGGCTTGCCATGTGGTCGCACTCGAATTGGCAAGAAAGTGTGTATGGTCACGGAACTAAACGAGCGGAGCGACTCGCCCGTTACGCGACAATATTCAATACTGTCGAAGGGAACACCAGCTTCTACGCAACGCCTGCACAGCAAACAGTAATGAATTGGCACAGTGCCACGCCCGATAGCTTTCGTTTTACCTTCAAACTACCGCAAACCATCACTCACCAAAGATTATTGCAACACTGCGGCCAAGAATTGAAAGATTTTTTCCAGATAATGGCACCATTAATCGATAAAACAGGGATCTGGAAAATTCAACTGCCCGCCCATTTCGGCCCAGAAAACTTGCCTGCGTTAGCGCAATTTCTAGATCAAATCCCCCAAGGGTTAACCTATGGCGTCGAAGTCAGGCATGCAGCGTTTTTTGCTAAAGGAGATGCCGAGCGTGCGCTTAATCGATTACTCATCGATAAAAAAGTGAATCGCATCATCATGGACAGTAGGCCCTTGTTTGCACTGCCGCCCTGCAATGTCGCGATTATCGACGCTCACAAGAAAAAACCTCGAGTGCCAGTGCATGCAATTGCCACCGCCAATAATCCAGTGGTGCGCTTTATCGGCCAACCAGACGATGCCGTCGCACAACTCGCACAGCAAGGCGTTGCTGTTTTACCTAAGGATAACGATACCTTTTTTGATAATTGGCTCACCCAACTCCCGCAGTGGCTCGCAGAAGGTCGAGAACCCTATCTGTTTATCCATACTCCCGACAATGAAGCCGCGCCTGAACTAGCCATCCGTCTCTATCAAAAATTGCGCAGCCAAATTGCAGCGCACATTCAACTCGCCGAGCTACGCCTGCTTGATAAGAAACCTGAGGAGACAAGCACGCAGATGGGACTTTCTTGGTAAAACGGGCGCTAAGTAAAACGGACGTAAGAAGAAACCCACGGCAAACTCGCCGTGGGTATATACCCAAACAACCTGAAGATGCAGGATTCAGCGGGAATTTAACGCACTTTAGGCAAGGCGGCTATTTGCAGACCTAGTGGACTAAGTTAAAAATAGCCAACACGGCATAGAGTGCGTTAAAACCCGCCGGGACGGAGCGCTTAGGGCACTCCACTTCCGTGTTGCATCAATTCAGAAGGTGGCCGACATTCTGTCATTGATGCGCCTTGAATTGAAGCACCCTAAGCGCTCTGAAACTCGTATCTTCAGGTAGCTTGGGTATAGATGAAAAACAGCTTTAACTCGGGATAAATAAGTTATTCATTTGCTCAAAACCAAGGGAAATGGCTTTAGGTATTGAATCCTTATCAACGGCAATAACCGCATCATTTGACTCTCGCTGAAACGGTTTTGCCTTAATTGAATTTAACAAAATTGGATTAAGCAAAGTGCTATAGGCCTGTAAAAATGAAGCTGGGCCAGTGGAAAAACGCTGCACACCTGCGGCAAATAACTCGCCGATATCCATCTGCTCATTCAATAGCATAAAATTCAGTGGCATATCCACAGCGGCAGACAAGCGCTTAGCGGTCTCGACCTGATTCGCGCCAGGGATAAAGCCACCATCCGCACCCGCAGCCTGATATTGAGTTAACCTATCGATAGTCATAACAACTGCGGCCTCACCACTGGCTAAACCCAGTAAATACACATCAGTTCGCGCATTAATAAATAATCCTTGGCAACAAGGATGGGCGCGAATAGCTTTAATTTTGGCCACCATCTCTGCAACACTTGCACTGCCATCCTCAATATTAATTCCTGCTACGCCAAGCTCAGCGAGCTGCGCAACAAAAGCAGCAACCTCATCGGGATCTTGGCTATAACCAGATTCAATATCTATCGTCACGGGCACTCGGCTCAGCCGTAGGATATTGTTCACTACGCCCAATAAAGCCGCTTTAGGTAGCGCTTGCCCATCGGGATAACCGAGCGACCAAGCCAATGCCGCGCTACTGGTCGCAATCGCACGGGCGCCCGATGCTTGGATGATGGCCGCACTGGCGGCATCCCAAGCGTTAGTTAATATCAGCGGCTCTGATTGTTGATGTAGTGCTTTGAAAAATGTTCTAGATTGCTCAGCCATCTTATGTCCTTGTTGGAGTTGAAGGCTCAACTCTAACAAGATGGCTTAGGTAATTATCGCGGGAAACGGCACTGAACCGAAAAGCCAAGCCCTCACGGCTTGGCTATGTGAGCATTTAACTTGAGTATTCTTGGCTAACCCCAAAGTGCATTGGCAAGGATAAACACACTCGCGGAGAGCAACATAGTAATAGGTAGTGTCAGCAGCCAAGCGAGCATGATTTGCTTAATAGTTTGGATCTGAAGCCCTGAACGATTAGCCACCATAGTACCCGCAACAGCGGAAGACAAAATATGAGTCGTCGATACCGGCATCCCCGTCATACTGGCAATCCCAATAGAGACGGCAGCGGTGACCTGCGCGGCAATGCCTTGGCTGTAAGTCATACTCGATGAACCAATTTTTTCCCCCACGGTATATACAATCCGCCGCCACCCCACCAACGTGCCGCAACCCAGCGCAGTCGCAATGGCAATAATCACCCAAATGGGCGCATACTCAGTAGTTCTAGTGAGATCTTTTCGCCATTTAGCCAATGAACTTAAATCCTTAGCAGGAAGATCCAATTTAGCCACTTGGCGAGCAGTATCATCAATGCACAACAATAAACGTCGCACCTCGCGTCGCTCTTCTACATCCATATCTTTGTAAGTCGAGACTTTTGCTAAGCGACGGTCAAGCAACGACATCGCAGGTAATACATTGGCAGATGAGCAATGGGCCAGCATATATTCGGGAACGTTGACTAAGGCTTTAAAGTCGATAACATCCGCGATAACGGCTTGGTTACGGTCATAAATCGCCATAATGCGACGATTAGCATCTTGAGTTCTTTCTAAATCATAGGGTTGACTGCCCATGTCCAAGGCAAAATAAGCCGGTGCCATACAAATCAGCACTAGCATCACTAAACCTATCCCCTTCTGTCCATCGTTAGAACCATGGGCGAAACTCACCCCCATAGCAGAGATAATTAAACTCGCCCTTGCCCAAAATGGAGGGTGTTTTTTACCATTAATCTGCATCTGCTCATCTGGGGTACGGTGAATTTTATGTTTCTGCCAAACGTATTTCATGATGAGCAAAAAAATCCCTGCCATCACAAACCCTAAGGTCGGCGAAATAATCAAGGACAGCATGATCTGCGTTGCTTTAGAGACATTAATGCCCTGTAGGATAGGCTGATGATTTATCCAAGCGAACGCGCCACCCACGCCCATTATCGAACCAATCAAGGTATGGGAACTCGATGCCGGAATACCAAAATACCAAGTACCTAAGTTCCAGATAATTGCCGAAAATAGCAGGGAAAACACCATCAACAAGCCTTGGATTGAGTCCATACCGAGCAAGGAGTCTACGGGTAATAAATGCACTATCGCATAGGCCACCCCTAACCCCCCTAACAGCACACCCGCAAAATTAAATAGTGCGGAGGTAACGACCGCCAGATTTGCCGGCATTGCCTTGGTATAGATCACCGTCGCCACCGCATTTGCCGTGTCGTGGAAGCCATTAATAAATTCGTATGCCAGTACAAAAAGTACGGCAAGGACTAAACCCACCGACCACGCAAAGCCTAACGTTGTGAACATTTCAAACATAAAATACTTACCCATGGCGAGAACGCCCACAGATTACGCCCAAGTTTGGGGTCTTTTACAGTGAAAAATTGTTTAGATTGTCAAAAAGTGAATTAGCCCCCAATAACTCAGTAGCATGCTTGCAATTAACACTGGCTTGATTTTATTCGGCCAAATGAATATTTGTGCCGCGAAAAGGTGCAATATATTGATTCAATATTAAATAAGCCAACTAAAAATAGTGTTCATAACCATACGCCGTAACAGGGTTATATCCCATGATCGCCTAACCGAAATCGCTGTGGCGTCATCCCAAAACGCTCCTTGAAGGCTTTGATATAGGATGAATCATTTTGATAACCAATTTGGTGGGCCACATTCTGTATTGATAGGTCAGTGGCCAATAAAGACAGCGAATAGATCAGCCGTAAATGTTGACGCCATAATACAAATGAAGAACCAAACTCCCTCACAAATAGCCTCGACAATGTTCGTTCCGATGCCCCAACCATCTCACCCCATTTCACTAAAGAGAAATCTAAAGCTGGCGTTTGGGTTAAATGCTCAAAAATCAATTTTAGGCGCCTATCTTGCGGTATCAGTAACTTGAAAGTCTGTCCTTCCGCACTATTAATTTGATCATATAACACCTCAAGCAAACGCAGTATTGGCGCCTGAACCATTGGTTCAACATTCGTTGGGGTATTAAAAGCACATTGTTTTCTGAGCGTTAACACTAACTCCCTTATAAAAGCACTCATAGCGACGGGCTTAACCATGGCACCATAATCTCGACCATACATAGGATTCAAATAGACACCAATAAAGCAGGTATCTGTAATCGCAACAGACTCATGCATGACACCTGCAGGCACAAAAAGCGCTGTGGTATGGGGGACCAAAAAAAGTGCCTCATTTGCCTCTGTCTGTAACAGGCCTTGAAGCGGAAAAATAAGCTGATGCCAACAGTGCTGGTGTAAAACATCCACATAACCCTTCTGCATCTCAATCGTTTTGACAAAAGAAGGCATATTAGGCGCTTGCTCAATAATGGCGTTAATCGAATCGAGTTGGCGACTTAGCATCATTACTTGTCCATATAACGTTATTCAGCCAAATAAAAAGGATTGTAGCATAGCGTTATCCCATAAAAGACACAGGAAAACTCGATGCGCATTCATTGCATTATCCATGAAAGCTATGAAGGTCCAGGCTATTTTAGCGATTGGGCTGCAAGCAAAAACTACAGTATGAGCTTTAGCAGAATCTATCTAGATGAAGCTTTACCCAAAAATAGTGAGGGTTTTGATCTATTAATTATCCTCGGTGGCCCTCAGTCTCCCGCGACATGCCAAAACGATTGTCCATATTTTGATAGCCAAGCAGAACAAAGGTTTATCAGACAAGCTATCCAAAAAAATAAAGCCGTTGTGGGGGTTTGTCTTGGGGCACAGTTAATCGGAGAGGCATTAGGTGCCCGTTATCAAAAGAGCCCGCATACCGAGATTGGTTACTTCCCCATTGAACTGACTGCGGCAGGAAAAAGTGATGTTAACCTTACGACATTTTCGACAACTGAAGTGGTTGGCCACTGGCATAACGATATGCCTGGCCTCACTCCCGATTGCGAAGTGCTCGCCACAAGTGAAGCTTGCCCGCGGCAAATTGTACGTTACACACATTTAGTTTTTGGATTTCAATGCCATCTTGAATTTATCAGTAGCCAATTAGCGCCATTAATTGCTCAAGAAAATGCTTTTTCTAGCACACAGAAAATGCCATATATTCAAAGCCCTGAGTTCATACTGGGGCAATCAACGGCTAGGATGAATCAGTTGCTGGGGCATTTTTTAGATAATCTAGTCCTAACCTATCAAGCCATATATACCCAAACAACCTGAAGCTGCAGGATTCAGCGGGCTAAGCCAAAACAAAAACGCCAGCTAAGTTAGCTGGCGTTTTAGATTAATGACTCACGAATCGCTTATTGCAGATGACCTGCATTGTGCAATTCACGATCATCCTTTGCAGGCGGATTCCACTGATACATCCAAGTCTCAGACAATGGCTGACCATCGACCTCCAAATAGACTCTCAGGTTAATCGGCTCAGTCCCGTCTCCGGGTGGCACTACGTCAAACATAGCGCGGTAACCATTAATCGAGGCTAAAGGACGGGCAGATTCAATTTCCACTTTGCCTTCAGATGCTGTGATCACGGCTTTAACTTGGGTGTCTTTACCTATCATAGGTAAAGTTCCGCCCGCGAAATCAACCACAAAACGCTTACTGTAGTATTTGCGTTTCTGGCCAACTACGCCGCCAATCCCGGTGAAGGTATCGACAACCCGAGCACGGGGTGATTGAACCGGTGGAATACCACCCCAGTACATGTTGTAGCTGTACAGCAGCTCTTGACCAGGAACAATCGGCTCAGCAGGATTCCAGAAAGCCACTATGTTATCGAAAGTTTCATCCAGTGTTGGAATTTCAACCAACTGCACTGAACCTTTACCCCAACTGCTGGTTGGTTCAATCCATAGGCTTGGGCGTTTATCATAAAACACGCCGTCGTCCTGATAATGATCAAAGTTACGATCACGTTGCAGTAAGCCAAAACCTTTTGGATTTTCATCGCTATAGGCATTGAATCGCAGGTTTTCAGGGTTACCTAGCGGACGCCAAATCCATTCACCATTCCCCGTGTGCATGGCTAAACCATCGGTATCATGGATTTCTGGACGCCAGTCATAACCGGTGCGGCGATCGTTCTCACCCACCATAAACATACTGGTCAGTGGCGCAACGCCTAAACGTTCAATCGCTTTACGTGGATAAACGGCCACATCCACCTTCATTTTTAAACGTTCACCTGGTTCAATATCAAAACGATAAGCCCCCGTGACACTTGGAGAATCTAACAAGGCATACACAGTGGTGATGTTCGATCCTGGTTTAGGTTTTTCTAACCAGAAATTGGTGAACATTGGAAACTCTTCGGGTTTTGGCAGTGCAGTATCAACCGCTAAGCCACGAGCCGACAAACCGTACTGCATTTCTTGACCCACAGCGCGGAAATAACTAGCGCCAAGGAAGGCAACAATGTCACGCTGCCAATCGGTATTAAATTGCATACGGAAACCCGCAAAACCAAGATCCTTAGGCAACTGACTACCTTTGACCTTTGACTTGCCGTAATCGAACATTGAAGGTGAATATTCGATTAACTTAGCCTTACCCTCATTTAGCTCATAAATATGAATAGGGGTATCGAAAAACAGCCCAAGATGGAACAGTTCGGCACGAAACTCCGAATCTTGATCGCGCCATAGTGCGGCTTTCTTCTTGAAGTGGAATTGTTGGTAATCATCCCAACTCATGCCCTGAAGGCTTTTAGGTAATTCGCCTTTATGACTCTCATAGGGTTGTGCAGCCATAGTACGGGCATAACCCTTAAGCCAAGCGTAACTAAACTCTTCACCTTCTTGTGGTGACGCCTGCTTACCTGCCGCACATGCTGAAAGACTCAGCAATACGCTACAGGTTAACAATACGCCGCCAACCATACGCTGCAAACGGCCGCGACGAGAGGAAGATTGGGCTTCAATCGAGGGTAGTGTCACCCTCGATTCTTGATAAACGTTTCTTTGTTCGGGAAATAAATTGGGTTGCATAAGCAGACTCTGAATTGGTGTAACTTCCTGACACTTCCCTGCAAATCTGACTCAATTGCAGCGATGGCCCTGTGGAGAACTGTTGATGACAGAGGTAACAATACAGCGATCAGCAACAATTCGCCAGAATCTAGCATACTTTCTGTCGAATGGAATATGGCATGCTAGCTATTTTCAATCTTGAGGCCTATTTATGAAAATATGATTAAAAAATTCCGTTATTTACTGAATTCACGCCCATAAAAACTTCACTGCCAGCAAGAGGGCCGTCGACTTAATATCTGAAGATAAAGTGCACCTTCGGCATAGGTTAATTATCTGCTCAGCATGTTAACTCGAAGAGATAATATCGCCAGCCCGCAAAATCGGTTTATGGCCTTAAAATCATACAAGTCGCCGTAGCAGTGGCGAGCAGTTTTCCATCCTGCGTTTTTAGCGTACCTTCCGAAATACCTAAAGACTTAGATAAATTGATCACCCTGCCCTCAGCCACTAACACTTGATGTTTAGGTACAGGTCGAATCATTTTAATATTCAAGTCGATAGTGCCGTAACCGACACCCGCTTCAAGCAATGTATGCACGGCGCAACCTGTAACCGAATCCAATACAGTCGCGGCAAAACCACCATGAACGCCGCCCAATGGGTTGAGGTGCTTATCATCGGCAGTCGCATGGAATGTCACCGTTCCTTCGTCGGCTTGAACCAGCGACATTGGCATAGTGAGAGAGATAGAAGGTGCGGGTAATTCACCCCTTGCCATTGCCTGTAAAATGGCTAAACCCGACATTTGCTGAATATTCATATTCCACCTAAATTGATGAGCGTCAAAGCACATGAATAAAAATGACCGCTTAACCACTTTGGATTAGGCGATCATTTAACTGAAAATCCACTTAAACGCTCGGTCTGCATTAACCCCTGCGGCGCCTAAATTGGGTCCATATACCACTAAAAAGACTAATAAATAAAAGCTCAGCGAAGATCGAATCTATCTAAGTTCATCACCTTAGTCCAAGCGTCGATAAAATCATCGACAAATCGCAGCTGTGCATCACTGCTCGCGTACACTTCTGCGAGTGCACGCAGCTGCGAATTAGAGCCAAAGATCAAATCAACACGACTTGCAGTCCACTTTTGCTGGCCGCTGACGCGATCAACACCCACAAACATATCCTCCGCTTTGGAAGTGGGTTTCCACGTCGTCCCCATATCGAGCAAGTTAACAAAAAAGTCATTGGTCAAAAACTCAGGACGCGCAGTCAAGACACCCGTTTTTGACTGATCAGAGTTCGTATCTAACACCCGCAGACCGCCAATAAGCACTGTCATTTCCGGCGAAGTTAAGGTCAGCAATTGTGCCCTATCAACCAATAACTCCTCCGCCGAAACAGAAAACGGAGTGGGATGATAATTTCTAAAGCCATCTGCGACAGGTTCAAGTACCGCAAAAGATTCCACATCAGTTTGTGCTTGCGTGGCATCCATACGACCCGGCGTAAATGGAATCGTCACTTCAACCCCTGCATTTCTAGCCGCTTGATCAATACCGACACAGCCTGCTAGCACAATCAAGTCAGCAAGGGAGATTTTCTTACCGCTGTTGTTGAACTCAGACTGAATACTCTCAAGCACTTTGAGCACCTTAGCAAGTTGCTCAGGCTGATTCACTGGCCAATCTTTTTGCGGCGCGAGTCGAATTCGCGCACCGTTCGCACCACCGCGCATATCGGAACCCCGATAGGTAGACGCCGAGGCCCAAGCAGTGGCAACGACTTCTGAAATCGTTAATCCAGAGCCAATAATCTTCAGTTTGAGATCAGTAACATCCTGCTCATTAACCAGGGGATGATCAACCGCAGGAATGGGGTCTTGCCAAAGAAACGTTTCTGCAGGCACTTCAGGACCCAAATAGCGTGTGCATGGCCCCATATCTCTGTGTGTCAGCTTGTACCAAGCTTTTGCAAATACATCGGCAAACTCATCGGGATTTTCAAAGAATCGACGTGATATTTTCTCGTAATCAGGATCGAAGATCAGTGCAAGGTCAGTGGTCAACATAGTCGGCACATGACGTTTTGAGGCGTCGTGCGCATCGGGGATCACCCCTTTACCCGCGCCATTTTTAGGTATCCACTGATGGGCACCCGCAGGGCTCTTAGTCAGTTCCCATTCATATCCGAATAGATTTTCAAAAAAATTGTTACTCCATTGGGTTGGTGTTGAAGTCCAAGTCACTTCGAGGCCACTGGAAATAGTATCGCCACCTTTACCGCTTTTATAGCGACTCTGCCAACCTAGCCCTTGCTGTTCAATACCTGCGGCTTCTGGCTCAGGTCCGACTAATGCTGCGTCACCTGCACCATGGGTTTTACCAAAAGTATGACCACCGGCAATCAAAGCTACGGTTTCTTCATCATTCATCGCCATGCGGGCAAAGGTTTCGCGGATATCTACAGCGGCAGCGAAAGGATCTGGGTCGCCATTGGGTCCCTCAGGATTAACATAAATCAACCCCATTTGGACTGCGGCGAGGGGATCTTCAAGATCTCGCTCTCCCGAGTAACGCTTATCGTCTAACCATTTATTTTCCGCACCCCAGTAAATATCAGCTTCGGGTTCCCAAATATCGACTCGCCCACCAGCGAAACCTAAGGTTTTGAATCCCATAGATTCCAGCGCGACATTACCCGTGAGGATCATCAAATCGGCCCAAGAGATTTTATTGCCATATTTTTGTTTAATCGGCCAAAGGAGCCGGCGTGCTTTATCGAGGTTTACGTTATCTGGCCAGCTGTTTAACGGTGCAAAACGTTGATTACCGCTCCCCGCTCCGCCACGTCCATCACCGGTACGATAGGTGCCGGCACTGTGCCATGCCATACGAATAAATAGCGGCCCATAGTGGCCAAAATCTGCAGGCCACCAGTCCTGTGAATCCGTCATTAATGCGAGGAGATCTTGCTTTACAGCAGCTAAATTGAGGGATTTAAAGGCTTCAGCATAATTGAAGTCATCACCCAAAGGATTAGATAAGGAAGAGTGTTGGTGCAGAATATCGAGCCGGAGCTGTTTAGGCCACCAATCTCGATTCGAGGTGCCACCAGCAGAATGGTGCATAGGACATTTGTTCTCAGACATAACGTGCTCTCCTTCTGTTCGCAAAAAATATTCAAGTAAATAAAATCTAAATGACTTTTGCCGCAAGTTTGTACTGCTTAACGCTCTCTACCACAGACTAATCGTTTCAATAGAGAAATAAAAACCAGTCTAACGACCTTACCTTACCTCTAGATGAAACGCGATGAATCCGCTCATTAAAAAATATTCAGCAAAAATTACCCTTTCTAAAATAAGCCATTAAAGGATAGTAGAATGATACTAATCATAAAAAACAAGGGCTGCAAAATGCAGCCCTTGTTTTTTATTAGGTAAAACTATGGGATAACTGACTATTTAACTTCTGCCACAGGTTTGCGTCTATTGTGCGCAATGATCAGGGCAACTAAACAGATAACCCCGACAGCGATACCCACTGGCTGGCTCAAAGGTTGCGGTAAACCTAGGCCAATACCCGCAGTCATAATATAAGACACAGTAACGCTGGTGCCGCCAATTGCTGGTAAGCTAACAATCCAATGGAAGGTCCCACGATCGAACAAATACTTAGTCGCTAACCACAATACACTGGTTGATAGCAGCATATTTGAGAAAGCAAAGTAACGCCAAATCAAAGAGAAATCGATCTTCGTCATAAAGTACGCAATGGTCAGAATAGGCACAGCAACCAATAAACGATTACGCATACTTTGCGGAATATGGAAGGCATCGATAATCGTCAAACGCAGCGAACGAAATGCGGTATCGCCAGAGGTGATAGGGAAGATAGCCACGGCCACAATCGCCATAATACCGCCCGCAACACCTAAATACGTAGTTGCCACTTGATTAACTACTAAACCTGGGCCACCTTGGTCGAGCAAACTCTTAAGCTCTACATAACCGCCGGGGAAAGCTGCAATACCCGCCGTTGCCCATACACAAGCAACGATACCTTCAGCAACCATAGCGCCATAATACACAGGGCGAACATACTTCTCATTCGTCAAGCAACGGGCCATGATGGGCGCTTGAGTTGAATGGAAACCGCTAATCGCACCACAGGTAATAGTCACAAATAACAGTGGCCATACTGGTAAGCCGTCTGGATTTGGCTCAAGTAACTCGTTGTTGTAATGACTGTGGTCGAAATAGGCAAACACATCCCCCATTTCAGGTAACTGCGGCGCATTGATCATTAGAGCAACAGCGATAGAAACTGTCATGACTATCATCAACAAACCAAATGCGGGATATAATTTAGTGATGATTTTATCAATCGGCAGCATAGTCGCTAAAAAGTAATAGACTAAAATCACTAACACCCAGAAGGTATTATTGCCAAAGATGGTGTCTTTAAAATAATCGAGATTACTCAGCAAACCTGCGGGGCTCATGATGAAGACCACACCCACAAAAAACAGCAGCATAGCGGTAAACAGCAACATCACGCCTTTAAAGTAAATATTAAAGTAGTGGCCCGCAATCTCTGGCAGACTCTTACCGTCTTCTTTTATGCTGAGCACGCCAGAAAAATAATCATGTACTGCGCCGCCAATAATATTCCCCAGTACAATCCACACTAAGGCTATTGGGCCGTAAAGTGCACCGAGGATCGGGCCAAATATCGGCCCCACACCCGCGACATTGAGGAACTGGATCAGAAACGCTTTAGCCGGATGAACCGGAACGTAATCGACGCCATCTTCGAATCTCGCCTGTGGTGTTATCGCTTTAGGATCTATACCCGCTTGCCGCTCAACAAAGGGACTATAGAACTTGTATGCAAGCACTAAGAGTGCGATACAAATAAAGAAAATTAACATTATTTAATTATCCATACTTTAGTAGGAGGTGATTTAATGGAGAGTTTCATTGAGTTAGCGACTGAGGTCAAGCAACACACTATTAGACTAATGTCGGGTTGATTATCTGAAACAGCCGTACGAGTGGGTATAGATGAACAAACGCGTTTAAAAATAATCCCTATGAAGTATTTATGCACTCAGTAATACAACCAACTATTTTGATGTATCCCAATTGCCTCTTCTTGAACTCTTTGCCCTAGGTATTCCTGCAAACCATCGCTATCGAAAATGAAATGAACACAGACAATATCGCATGTGACTGGCGGCGAGATGCTAGCAGCATAGACGAGTGTTTCGTGACATCCCAATATACAACCCCAAGTTAAAGACACTATCTACACTCACAGGCTAAACCCGCAATCTACACTACGATCGATAGCCACAACCTAAAGCTAACGTGCCACTTGATGATGCTCATCTAGCCCATTTTTAGGTTACTAATAGTTCGACTTTATCACTCATTATTTTTAGCTATTTTAGAAAACAAAAAACCAGCCACATGGCTGGTTTTTTAGGGGGTATTTCATCGTAGCGATGCTCAGGTCATACCTAAATCAATCACTGTAAACTTAACCTATTGCGACTTACTAAAAGTCGAGTGGCTAAACTAATACAACAAAATGTACAACGAAATACCTTGTTCGACTGCATTACCCCTGTGGGCGCATAGCAGGGAACAGGATCACGTCACGGATAGTATGAGTATTAGTGAACAACATCACTAAACGGTCGATACCAATACCTTGACCTGCCGTTGGTGGCAAACCGTGTTCCAGTGCAGTGATATAGTCTGCATCGTAGAACATAGCTTCATCGTCACCTGCATCTTTCGCGTCAACCTGTGCTTTAAAGCGGTTGTCTTGATCTTCAGCATCGTTCAGCTCGCTAAAGCCGTTAGCCACTTCGCGGCCACCGATGAAGAATTCGAAACGGTCAGTTATGAAATGGTTGTCATCATTACGACGTGCCAATGGTGAAATATCCGCTGGGTAGCCAGTGATGAACGTCGGTTGCATCAATTGCCATTCAGCAGTTTCACCGAAGATTTCTTCAAGCAGCTGACCACAAGTCCAGAACTTCTCAATCTTCATGCCTAAGCTTTTCGCTAAATCACGCATGAATTCAACATCTTTCACTTGCTCATAGGTCATAGCTTGGATAGTGGCGTTATCAGGATTGTACTTCTGAATCGCTTCTAACATGCTTAAACGTGCGTATGGGCCACCGAAATCGACTGTGTGCTCACCGTATGGCATTTGCGCACTGCCAAGCAGTTCGATAGCAATCGAGCTGAGCATTTCTTCGGTAAGGTCCATCAGATCTTTGTAGTCAGCATAAGCCATATAGAATTCCATCATAGTGAATTCTGGGTTATGACGTGGCGACAGGCCTTCGTTACGGAAGTTACGGTTGATTTCGAACACACGCTCAAAACCGCCGACCACTAAACGCTTCAGATATAATTCTGGTGCGATACGCAGATACATTGGCATGTCTAAGGCGTTGTGATGGGTGATAAAAGGACGGGCCGAAGCACCACCTGGGATCACGTGCATCATAGGGGTTTCAACTTCCATGAACTCTTTTTTGATCATGAAGTTACGGATTGCAGAAACCACTTTAGAACGCATGATGAAGGCATTGCGTGAATCTTCGTTAACGATGAGATCCACGTAACGTTGACGGTAACGCATTTCTTGATCGGCTAGACCATAATAGTCCGCAGGCAATGGACGCAGCGCCTTGGTCAGTAACTCGTACTGTTCCATGTTGACGTATAAGTCGCCTTTGCCAGACAAATGCAGCTGACCGGTTACACCTATGATGTCACCGATATCCAGACCTTGAAAACGCTCTTTCAAATCAGCTTGTACGCTTTTTTCAGCGTAAGCTTGAATACGGCCAGACACGTCTTGGATCACTAAGAAAGGACCACGTTTTGCCATGATGCGGCCAGCGATGCTGGTCTTAAAACCTAAGGCTTCGAGTTCTTCTTTAGTGCTTTGACCATACTGTGCTTGTAATTCAGCCGCTTTATGGGTGCGACGGAAGGTATTTGGATGGGCATTAGCACTACAATTTGGGCGGATGCTTTCTAGCTTGGCACGGCGCTCGGCGATCAGTTTGTTCTCATCAATTACTTGTTCAGTCATCTTATTTCTCGTCTATACCTTGAATTAATTACAGCCCAGATTTCAAACTGGCTTCGATAAACTTATCCAGATCGCCATCGAGTACCGCTTGAGTATTGCGGGTTTCAACGCCTGTGCGTAAGTCTTTAATGCGGGCATCGTCTAATACATAAGAGCGAATTTGACTGCCCCAGCCGATATCAGACTTAGCGTCTTCTGCGGCCTGTTTGTCGGCATTTTGCTTGAGCATTTCTAACTCAAACAGTTTTGCTTTCAGCTGCTTCATCGCAGCATCTTTATTTTTATGCTGTGAACGGTCGTTCTGGCACTGCACAACGGTATTCGTCGGTAAGTGGGTAATACGAATCGCCGATTCCGTTTTGTTAACGTGCTGACCACCCGCGCCCGATGCGCGGTAAGTATCAATACGTAGATCCGATGGGTTGATATCAATCGTAATATCATCATCGATTTCTGGATAAACGAACACAGAGCAGAATGATGTATGACGACGACCCGATGAATCGAATGGCGACTTACGTACTAAACGGTGCACGCCAGTCTCAGTGCGTAACCAACCGAACGCATATTCGCCAGTAAACTTAATGGTTGCGCCTTTAATACCGGCCACGTCACCATCGGTCACCTCCATCAACTCAGGGCTAAAGCCATGGGCTTCGCCCCAACGTAGGTACATACGCAGCACCATGTTGGCCCAATCTTGGGCTTCGGTACCACCACTACCAGACTGAATGTCTAAATAACAGTTTGACGCATCTTGCGGGCCGGAGAACATACGACGGAATTCAAGATCGGCAAGGCGGCTTTCGAGATAATCCAGCTCTTTACTGGTTTCATTGAAGGTATCTTCGTCTTCCTCTTCAATAGCCAGCTCGAGTAAGCCTTCAACATCTTCAAGACCTGAGTCCATATCGTCTATGGTTTTGACCACAGCTTCTAGGCTGGCGCGCTCTTTGCCTAAGGCTTGGGCGCGCTCTGGGTCGTTCCACACTTCTGAACTTTCAAGCTCACGGGTAACTTCTTCTAGACGCTCATTTTTGGCATCGTAGTCAAAGATACCCCCTAAGAAGCTCCGTGCGCTCGGCAAGCTCCTTAATTTTGAATTTTACTGGATTAACTTCAAACATGAGTTTTCAACTTTCTTTATTTGGCCGCTTTAATTGATCTTCCACTAAAAGGGGCAGTGATTAACAGTATTTGCAACCGCGCATTTTAACCTAACCAGACTGGTAAACCTAGAGGTGCACTGTTCATTAAATGGGATAACAAGGATTATTTTCCAAGCTAAAAGACCACAGCACTAAAGCCGAGACTAACAAAAAGCAATGAGTTAAGACTGTGATCTTACTTAAATTTAGCCAAGATAGTGCTATGCGAGAGGCCAATGGCTGACACACAAGCGCTCTCCTGCCTAAAAAATCCCCATAATATCAAAGGAAACACAACTAAAAAGGCCTGATAACGCCACCCCTATCACGACTAAATTAGAACAAACATTCACCAGCGCACAGTCTGGGCGGGTTTGTGATTCAAGCTGCAATTTTGCAGCAAACTTCACTCGCCCATAAGCGTCTTCTAAAGCTGTCTAGGTATACTCGAAACAACCTAAGCCTGCAGCCCCGCGCTATAGCAGCTAAGCACCCTACATATAAAAAGGCCATGGGATGATAGAACTTCGAATTGATGACCAAGTGTTGTCGGTTAATCCGACCGATAACCTACTGCAAGTGGCGCATGCTGCTGGCATAGCAATACCCAGCTTATGTGATCCCAGCGCAGCCTCGCAGCAATTAGGCGTTCACGAGCATGCAGACAAGCAAGCCTGCAATTTGTGTGTCGTCCAGATTGAGAATTCCGACGCCAGTTTGCGCTGCGTACGCGCCTGTGAAACGTCCGCCACAGTCGGCATGCGAGTCATAACTCAGTCTGAATTCTTAAGTCAAAAACGCAAACAAGCGCTGACTGAGATCTTGAGCGATCATTTTGCTGATTGCGAAGCCCCCTGCCAACAAGCATGCCCAGCGGGCGTCGATGTGCAGAGTTACCTGTATCACATAGCCCAAGGCAACCATACTGAAGCCGTTAAAGTCATTAAACAAACTTTGCCGCTGCCACTCTCCATTGGCCGTGTTTGCCCTGCTTTTTGTGAAGCACAATGTCGCCGCGGACTCGTCGATGAGCCCATTGCCATACGCCAATTAAAACGCCACGCCGCCGATCTCGACTTAGCAGATGGCGAAAATGGGGGCATGAGTTATGTGCCGCCACGCCAAACCGACACGGGCAAAAAAGTTGCCATTATCGGTGCGGGTCCAGCTGGGTTAAGTGCCGGATATTACTTATCAAACCAAGGTCATAGCGTAGAGGTATTCGAATCTATGCCACAGGCGGGTGGTTGGCTACGTTATGGTATTCCTGAGTATCGTTTACCTAAGGCGATACTAGACAAGGAGATCGCACTCCTGTGCCGCAATGGCTTAACCATACACACAGAAACACGTCTCGGTCACGAGATACATTTAAATCAATTAGTTGAAGATTTTGATGCCGTCTGTCTCGCCATTGGCGCCCAAAAAGCTGTGCCTATGGATTATCCCGGCAGCACACTCGCGGGTTGCTACTTAGGTGTCGATTACTTAAAAGATCATTGTCTCGACAAGACACTCGTACTGGGCAAAAAAGTCGCTGTCATTGGTGGTGGCAATACCGCTATTGATTGCGCCCGCACAGCAGTGCGTGAAGGCTGCGATGTCACCCTAATTTACCGTCGCACCCGCGCCGAAATGCCCGCCGAAGCTTACGAGGTACATGAGGCCGAAGTCGAAGGGGTGAAGTTTCATTTTTTAACCAATCCGCTTGAAAACCATAGCGATGTGCAAGGTAGAGTCCATTCAGTCACCTTCGCTAAGATGGCACTCGGCGAAGCCGATGCCTCTGGCAGACGCGCTCCCGTTGATACTGGTGAAACCTTTACTCAAGATTTCGACACTGTGATAGCCGCAGTATCACAAACTCCCGACATGAGTTTTATGCAAGATCCCGCGAGCCACTTAAGCAATGGTGAACTCGCTCTCAGCCGCTGGAATACCTTTATTGGCTGCGAGCACACTATGTCGTCCGGGGTTGAAAAACTCTTTGTGGTGGGGGATGCACGCCGCGGCCCTGCTACCGCAGTCGCCGCCATAGGCGACGGCAATAAAGCCGCAATTGCCATAGATAAATTGCTCAAACAAGGCCTAAGTTGCGAGCTGCATGCCACTGAATTTAATTCATCAAAAGCAGTCGGTAACACAATAAAACAAGGCTTGCCAACTACCGAACTCTACCCCTCTGTCGCACGTAAAGCCCGTTTAACCATGCCCGAATTGAACGCGGTGCAACGTTTACTCAATTACGGCGAAGTCGAGCTAGGCTTTGCTCCCGATGCCGCCATGCAAGAAGCTGCTCGCTGCCTCGAATGCGCCTGCCAAGCCAATACGGATTGTAAATTAAGGGACTATGCGACCGACTACCATGTCGAACCTAAGTCACTCAGCACTCAAAGCGTGCGTAAGTTTTCGGTCGATAAATCGAGTCCGTTCATTCAATTTGATGCAAATCGTTGTATTAGCTGCGGTAAGTGCGTTGATGTGTGCCAGTTGCAGAGTGGCCATTGTGCGATTCAATTTGCCCATGATTCCTATCAAGCGCTGCCGCAAGATATAAGTGAAACCGCCACGCGCCGCGCACCGAGAGTCGGCTTTAGCGCTAGCATGGCCGACAGCAAATGTGTGCAATGCGGCAACTGTGTGCAGGTTTGCCCAACGGGTGCACTCGTCGATGCGCGGGATAAACGCCAAGGCGATGAAACGCCACTCAAAACCACATCAACGATTTGTACCTATTGCGGCGTAGGCTGTCGGCTTGACCTTAAAATCGATACCAGCACGAATCAGATCCGTCATATCGAGGGCAATGAAGAGTCTGTGGTAAACCAAGGCATGTTGTGTGTGAAAGGCCGGTTTGGTTTCGATTTTATTCACAGTGAAAAACGCCTCACCACGCCACTCATTCGTAAAAATGGCCAGCTCACGCCAAGTAGTTGGCCTGAAGCCATCGCCTATGTGGCCGAACATTTACAGCAAATAAAACAGCAACATGGCAGCAATGCACTGGCAAGCTTGGCCTCGGCAAAAGCCACCAATGAAGAAAACTTCCTCCTGCAAAAATTTGTCAGAAGCATACTCGGCACCAATAACATCGACCATTGCGCCCGTCTGTGCCATTCATCCACAGTCACAGGGCTACAGCAAAGTATCGGCAGTGGTGCCATGACCAATGACATTCCGAGCATTCAAGCATCGGATGTGATTTTTATCATAGGCTCAGACACCAGCAGTGCTCACCCGATCATCGCCTCGAAAATTAAGCAAGCCGTGGCTTTACATGGCGCGAGACTAATGGTGGCCGACCCTAAACGTGTCGCCATTGCCGACAGTGCACAGCTTTATGTCGCCCACAGACCCGGCACAGACGTCATGCTACTCAATGTGATTATGGCGGAAATCATCCGTAATGACTGGCAGGATAAAAGCTACATTGCCGCACGCACCGAAGGCGTGGATGCTCTCTATGCTGAACTCAAAAAAGTAGATTACAGCCTAGAAAATGCAGCCTTGATAACCGGCGTTAAAGCCGAAGATATCGCCCGCATCGCACGCACCATAGGCACTGCCGACAAAACCGCAGTCTACTATGCTATGGGCATTACCCAGCACACGACGGGACACGACAATGTTACCGCCATATCTAATCTACAACTTCTGTGCGGCAATATTGGGGTTGAAGGAGCGGGGATTAATCCACTGCGGGGACAAAGTAATGTGCAAGGTGCCTGTGACATGGGCGCACTGCCTAACTTCTTCAGTGGTTATCAAAAAGTCACCGACATTCACGCCAGAATGCGTTTCGAGGCACATTGGCAAACGCCGTTATCGGGAGAAATTGGCGTAACCGCCACCCATATGATGCATGATATTTCCAAAGGGAAAATCAAGGCGTTGTATGTGATGGGCGAAAACCCCGTATTAAGCGACCCAGATCAAGCCCATGTGCTTAGGGCGCTTAATGCAATCGACTTTTTAGTGGTGCAGGACATCTTCCTCACCGAAACCGCCGAGCTTGCCAACGTGGTTCTGCCCGCCGCAGCCTTTGTCGAAAAACGCGGTCATTTCACTAATACTGAACGACGAGTGCAGCGACTCGAACAGGCCCTGCTACCGCCAGGTGAAGCCCTGCCCGATTGGCAAATTGTCCAAGCCATTGCCAATGCGATGGGTGCCGCTTGGGATTACCCTAATGAAGAAGCGATTTGGCAGGAAATCAATGAGCTGACACCACAATATCGCGGCATTACTTGGCAGCGATTAAGCACTGGAGTTGACGGTAAAATTCCCCAAGGTATTCAATGGCCTTGCCCAGATGAAGCTCATCCAGGTACTCCCATTATGCACCAAGGCCAATTCACCCGCGGTTTAGGTAAGTTCACGCCAGTGAGTTATCGCTTACCCGCAGAAATGCCCTGCAGTGAGTACCCGCTCACCCTCTCGACCGGACGTTTACTGGAACAGTTCCACACAGGCACCTTAACCCGTAAAACGGCCGGACTCGACTTACTCGGCTCGCCTAAGGTAATGATTTCAGTCTATGACGCCGAGCAACTCGGCATAGGCAATGGCGATAAAATAAAACTTACTACCCGTCGCGGTGAAATTGAAATCGACGCTTTTGTGACGAAAAGAGCCCAAGCTGGCGTGCTATTCCTGCCCTTCCACTTTGTGGAAGCTGCGGCGAATAAACTCACCATCAATGCGCTCGATCCTGTCGCTTTTATCCCTGAATATAAGGTCTGCTCGGTAAGGGTTGAACGGGTTGCCGAGAAAATTGATTAGAATGAACTGACTAGGCTGGATTGACTAAAGTAAATGAATTAAGTGCTCTTCAAAAAGATAAATAAGCCAAATAAAACGGGAGACCTTAAGTCTCCCGTTTTTAATCAAGATTGCTGCAATTAAATCTTAAACTGTCCCATTAAATCTTAAACTGGCCCACTAACTTGCCCAAGTTAATGCCTTCTTCCGAGACTGTCATACTTATCCTAGCGGCATCTTCGCTGGAATGAAGCAGCTCGTTTACAATCTCTTGGATAGCATACACGTTACGGTTAATTTCTTCGGTTACTGAGCTTTGCTCTGTCGCCGCGGCCGCAATTTGGGTACTCATATCATTAATAGCCGTTACCGCTGAAGTGACTGAGCCTAAACTATCGGAAATCGTGCGAGAAGAATCCACCGAACGTACACAGCTTTGCTGACTCTCTTCCATGGCTTTCACGGCTTGGGTCACTAGCTTATGCAGTGCCGATAACATCTCGTTGATTTCTAACGTGCTGGCTTGAGTTCGACTGGCTAAATTACGCACCTCGTCGGCGACCACAGCAAATCCACGACCCTGTTCACCAGCACGGGCCGCTTCGATGGCGGCGTTCAATGCCAATAGGTTAGTTTGCTCGGCAATACCGCCAATGACAGAAAGCACGCTGTTGATCTTCTGCGATTGCTCGCTGAGTGATTTTATACTGCCTGCCGCATTGTTGATTTGCGACATTAAAGACGCAATCTCCTCAAGCGAAGCATCAACACAGCGCTGAGCATTTGCCACATCACCAGTAGCAGCGTGAGTCGCTTCGGCTACTTGAGTGGTATTCTTAGCCACTTCGTTCGCAGTGGAGGACATCTCAGTGATTGCAGTCACCACCTGATCGGTTTCATTGTTATGACTCACCAACTGGCTCGACATGACTTTAGTTTGATCATGAATCGCATTGGCTGCCGTTTTTACTTTAGCCGTCGCAGTCGCAACATCGCCGATAATATGCTGAAGTTTATCGACAAAAAGGTTAAAGGAGCGCCCAAGTTGGGCAATTTCGTCTTCACCTTTTACGGTAAGTCGTTTGGTTAAATCCCCTTCGCCCTTAGCAATATCATTTAAGTTATCGGCCATATTCTTGATTGGCACGACCATACGGTGGGCGGCAATCATAATGATAAAGCCAGTAATACCCGTAAGGAAAAGCGCTATCAGCAAAATCGCGAAGGATTTTTCAGCCATTTGCTCAGTCACTGTCTCGCGATAATCTTCAACAACAGCTTCAATATCATCGATATATGCCCCAGTACCTAACATCCAGTCAGTACCAGGGATCATCATGGCGTAACTGATTTTTTCAATCTGTTCATTAGTATTAGGTTTTTGATAGTAATAGGAAAAACTACCATCGCCACGTTTAGCGGCATCGAGCAGACCGACGATAATTTTAGTGCCGCGAGGATCTGTCATATCCATTTTATTTTGCCCTTCTAAACTCGGTATGAGGGCATGAAAAATATTTTTCCCTTGAGAGTCATACATGAAGAAATAACCCGCACTGCCAAAACGTATGTCTCTTAGCGCTTGATTCACATTCCCTTGTTCTTTTAACGATAATTGGTAATTCACTATACCAGCGGCAATTTCGGTAGCTTCTTTAATTTGTTGTTTACGTTCACCGACGAGCTTAGATCTAAAGGTAACCACCTCATCGGCAAGCGCATCTTGCTCAACATAATAAGAAACCGACATCAACACCAATAATGCGAGGATCAAAGGAAACAGCGATAGCAATAATAATTTATTGCGCAAACTCAACTTAGACATACTTGAATGCTCCAAAGGATTACAACTTGTATCTTCGGAGTATAGCTAAGATTGTTGTATTTCTATGCGCTTAAAGTAACAAAATCTTAATCTTGCTCAATAAACATTCGATTAATAACGACTCAGTTCAAAGCATATTAAGCAGCACACCACATACACTAAAGCCTAAAACCAGCACCAGCATGGGTGGTTTAAATAGCTTTAATGCACCAAAACCGAGCAATACCAAGGCCATATCTTTACCTGAGAATACCGCCTGAGAAAACACGGGTTGATAAAGTGCTGCGGCAAGTAAGCCAACAACACAGGCATTCACTCCCGCTATCGCGCCAGCAATTTTTGGTCTTGCGGCAATCGCATGCCAACTTTTCAACCCCACCAGCATGAGTAAAAAACCGGGTAAGAAAATGGCTGCGGTTGCGATGCAAGCTCCCATGAAGGGCTTATCTAACATCACTTCAGCGCCTAAAAAGGTCGCAAAGGTAAACATAGGTCCTGGCACTGCTTGGGCAAAGGCATAACCTGTCAGAAAACGATCGCCACCTATGGTATCACCCACCGCAGTTTCCAACAGAGGTAGCACAACATGACCACCACCAAATACTAAGCTCCCTACGCGATAAAACTCACCGAAGATCCAAGCTTCAGAGCCTAAATCCACGATAAAAAAACTGCCGATGAGCAACACGAAAAAGAGCAACAAATAGAAGTAATTCAATCGAATCGGTGCCAGCGCTACTGTGTCATCTTGGCTTGCACTCAATTTATAGATGCCGATAGTGGCGGCGCCAAGTAACAAAAGGATTTGCGTCCACATAGATGGCGCAATCAAAATTGCGGCAGTACTGACTAACATTAATAGGCGTGCGGATTTGCGTTGGCAGAACTGTTTAAACATGGCGAGAACGGCATCGGCAACCACAACGACGGCCATTAACTTAAGCCCATAAATCATCCCTTGAACATAATGATTGGCGAGCCAGGCCGACGTTGTTACCGCCAGTAAGTACATCAAAATAAAGGAAGGTAGTGTAAAACCGGCAAAAGCAACAAGCGCGCCAACAAGCCCGCCTCTTTGGTAACCAATGGCAAAGCCCACTTGGCTCGACCCTGGCCCCGGCATAAATTGGCTTAAGGCAACCAGACTGGCGTAACGCTTATCATCGAGCCAACCGAGTTCATTTACGAAGGTCTGGCGAAAATAACCAATGTGCGCCGCAGGTCCGCCAAAACTCATCAAGCCCAAGGTAAAAAAGCGTAGGAAAATCTGTAGCATAAATCGCCGTCCATCAATGCATAAAGTGCTGAAGATTATGCCACTAAAAAGACACTTTGATGAAGTTTCACGCGAGCAGCGCAGATAAAGCTTATCAAAGGGCTCCACACAGCAGAGCCCTTAAGATTGTTTGAGCGGATTTGAAGAATCGTAAAACGAATAAGTACAAATGCTTAGTGGGACATTGAGGAGCTAAAAGATTAATCCTTCACCAACATAGCTAAGACTTCAAAATGATCCGTGTGGGGGAATAAATCAAATAGCCGCACTTTGGTTAAGTGATAGCCTTGAATATGTTCGAGATCTTTCGCTAAGGTTTGCGGATTACAGCTTGAATAGAGAATGGCCTTAGGGGCAAACTCGCTTAAAGACTGGCATAGCGCCTCGCCAATACCGCGCCTCGGCGGATTAACTATGATCAAATCCGGCTTATCGGCAGCGCTTTTACCCTTAGCAAAGTCGGTGGAATCGAGCGCCATAAATTGTACGTTTTCGAGCCCCATCATTTGCGCTGACATTTGCGCGCAGGCAATCGCTTCAGCTTCAATTTCAATCCCTGTGAGGGTAATGTCTTTGGATGCACAGTGCAGTCCGAAACCGCCTACACCACAGAAGAGATCCCATAACGAATGAGGTGAAAACTCGGCAACCCATTCACGGGCCGTTTGATATAACTGCGCCGCAACGTGTGGATTGGTTTGGAAAAAGCTCTTAGGCCGAATGAACAAAGGCACATGATTAAAACGTTCTTCAAGCCTAGTATTCTCAGTTAAAAAAATCTCTTCATCACCCTCAAGTATTGCCATATGAACCGGTTGGATATTGACTGACACCACTTTTATTTGCGGATATTCAGCTAATAATGCAGGTAATTCACGTTCGATACGTTCGATACTATTGGTGGACCGCAGTACAAACCGCAGTAGATATTCACCACGCACTTGACTGCGGGTCAGCAGAATAAATTTAAGTTCACCCTTGGCTCTATCTACCCGATAAGGAGGAAGTCCAGCCTGCTGCACAAAGCGTGTTAAGCGATGTAATAAATCTTGCATATCAGATGGATATAAAAGGCAGTCACAAAGATCTACCGCCTCGCCACTTGGGCTCATAATCCCCAGCACAGGCGCATGGGCGGCGCCTAAGGCTACCATTTTAGCTTTATTACGAAAGCCGCTGTCCTCGCCAATTACCGGCGGCTGAAAAATATCGGGTAAATTAGCTGGGATAAAAGGCGCGAGTAGTTGCTGTAAAGTTTGAGTCTTAACCGCCACTTGCTGCACCATAGGCTGTTGTATATGCCGGCAAGAAAGGCACTGACCTTGGTTAAAATAACCACATTGCTTGGCGGTATTTACAATAGCAGCATTCACGGCAGATCCTAGATATCAGTAAAAAAGCGCCACACTGTAGCGGTTTTACAGGTAAAAATCACCTTGAAGCATATTCAAATCAGCATCAAGTGCATAATTCACGGCGCACTCAAGATAGGGCGAGTTTATCAACATCAGCAATAGACTGCCGCTTACCTATGGCCTTTTCAATCCATTCAAGCACTTCGGCTGAGGTACTGCGAAACGTCGTTAACTTACCGCCATATAAACTGAGTATTCGCGGATGGGAAATTGATGTTTGCATTAAGGTATCTCGCGGTCGCTCAAAGGCTTGGCTATTTTGCTTAGGCAAGACCCGAATACCGCAGAAGGTTTGGGTAATTAAAGCCTTAAGCTCATCAATCTCCGGCGTTAGTGGGAAATAATGTTTGTAGATCCCCAGCAGATAATTAATTTCAGACTCGGTCGCTTGGGGCGGCTTATCTAAAGAGGTTAATTCAGTTTCTGTGGTGCCGACTAAGGTTTGACCATACCAAGGCATCACAAATATTACCCGTTTATCGAAGCATGACTCTAAGTACAAGATACCATCGGGCGCAGGAATATCCAGTAACACATGGGCGCCTTGCACCCAATCGAGTTCAACACCCGCAAGTGGGGGCAAGACTTTGCTTAAAACAGCATTTACCCAAGGACCTGCAGCATTAATCACAAGCTTCGCCTCGGCTTTATGGATTTCGCCCCTGTGGCTAAAACTCAGCTCACAGGTCTCGCGCTTGTGTTCCAACTCAAGAAATTCAGCCTCGGCATAGACTTCAGCGCCCAGTGCCTGCGCGCTGCGCGCCACCGCTTGAGTGAGCAATTTATCGTCGGTCTGCGCATCCCAGTACTGAAATACGGCTTTTAATCCAGAGAGTTTTAATCCCTTGAAACGATGCCAATGCACGGCAGGTACTGACACAAATTGGCCTAAAGGATCAAATTCACTCAGCAGTGCATACATACTCAGTCCAGCGCGAATGGTCCAAGGACTGCGCTGACTGTTGTCGTACACGGGAATATAAAAGGGCACAGCTTTAACAAGTGATGGCGCAAGATTGAGTAAATGTCGCCTTTCAAGCAATGACTTACGGACTAAATTAATTTGCCCGGTTTCTAAATAGCGTAAACCACCGTGGATAAGCTTGCTGGAATTCGCTGAGGTTTGGCCGCCAATTTCGCCCTTTTCAATCAGCAAGGTGGAATAGCCCGCTGCCGCCGCATATTGGGCAATGCCGACACCGCTGATCCCACCGCCAATAATGGCTACATCGAAACAGGCCATAACTTACTCTCGCTAACCTTCAATAGACGACTGACCCGCTGAGCCTCAAGCATACAACCCATTACACTCAGTCGAACCGCTAATAAGCGTTAATATGTCAATAAGTTAATCTTAGATCAAATCTTGACGATAAGTGTTTAATCAATACTGGCATGTAATTGCTTAAGTGCTTGATCGCACATAGTCTTTAAGGCTTTTAGTTCGCTCGCCTCGCCGCCGACTTTACAGCGCATCAAATGGGGAATTTCACTTGCCTGTGTTTTGAGGGCAAGCCCCGCTGGCGTTAAGGCCAGCACTCTCACGCGTTCATCCTGCTCGCTACGACCACGAGTCACTAATCCTTTAGATTCTAGCCGCTTCAGCAATGGCGTTAACGTGCCTGAATCGAGGAAAAGTTTATCGCCTAAGGTTTTGACACTAATTCCCTGCTCTTCCCATAGCACTAGCATGACTAAGTACTGCGGATAGGTTAGATCTAATTTGTCCAACAAAGGGCGATAGGCACGCACCATAGCATTTGCAGCACTATAAAGTGAGAAGCACACTTGATTCTCAAGACATAAGGCATTCTCTGTGCTGGTATTTTCGGCCATATCGACAGGATTAATACGGGTATTGGGTTGAAGCGTTGCCATAGGAAGATCCGACAAATTAAATATATTGCGCACAATATACTTGCATTCACACCAAAGATCGAACTATAGTTTATCACAATTAAATTGCGCACAATTTAAATCGATTTACTTAATCCTTAACCTCAGAAGGTCTAATACTATGAAAACACTTTATGAAACACGTGCCACAGCAAAAGCGGGTCGTCAAGGTCAAGTCAGCACTGATGATGGTTTACTGGATGTCGCTTTAGCCTATCCAAAAGCCATGGGCGGTAGCGGTCTCGCCACGAATCCTGAACAACTGTTTGCCGCAGGTTATGCCGCCTGTTTCTCAAACGCCATTCTGCACGTCGCAAAAATCGGCAAAGTGGATATTACCGAAGCGCCAGTCAGTGCAGTTGTTGGGATTGGTGCCAATGACGCCGGTGGTTTTGCATTAGCGGTTACCTTAGAAGTCAGCTTAGATTTACCGCAAGAAGCCGCAGAAGCCCTAGTGCGTCATGCACATCAAGTTTGTCCGTACTCGAACGCCACGCGCAATAATATCGACGTTAAACTTAGCGTAAATGGCGTAACGTTAGGCTAACCATAACCCATCATCGACACCTGTTGATAACGTCAGAAATAGAGCACCCTCGGGTGCTTTATTCTTTATTAGCCAATAACAGCTCAAGCTGAGAGTGAGTGTGCATCACACCATTTCACAGGGAGATAAACTGGTTTCAGTTCCCAAAAAATTATTATTCGCGAGTTAACTAACACTTCTTAATATCTAATTTAATCAAAATGATTGATTTAAGTAGAGTAAGAGATAATCGAACCGTTTGACGATACTTAAACCCACTCTCTGTGGGAGGCGCTATGACAAAATATCTATCGAAATTATCTCTCTTTTGCTCGCTATTATTCCTCTTTGCCTTTTCTATCCCGAGCTGGGCCGAGACAACACCATCAAGCTCAGCGGATCGAACGTGGCATTATGTGAATGCTCAGGGTGAACTCAAAATTAAGCTGTATTTCTTTTGGTCAAAAACCTGTCCGCACTGTGCAGAGGCCCATCCCTTCATTGATTCATTACCGCAAAAATACCCTTGGATAGAACTCGAATCCCATAGGGTGTCAGATCCCGGCGTACAGGATATTTGGCAAAATATTGCCTCCAAAACCAGTACTGAAGCACGCTCAGTACCCTATATGGCAAGTTGTGAAAAGGCCATTGTGGGATATTCAAGTGAAGCGGTAACGGGTGAATTTTTAGTCAATCGACTGAAGAATTGTTATTTATCCCTTGGCGGTAAACTGAGCGACGCTAACCTCCCCACCAAAGGAGCCACCAGCACAACCACAAGCGCTCAAACAGATGCACCGCTCTTTGGCACTTGTGGCACAGATACTGGCGAAGGCACCTGTGATGCCACCAGCTTAAGCGAGCCCGTTGCAGAGCCAGAAGTTCAACCCGTTGAATTACCTTTAGTGGGAGTAGTGACACCTGAGACTATGTCTCTGCCGTTACTCACCTTAGTGCTCGCAGGTGTCGATGCTTTTAACCCTTGTGCCTTCTTTGTATTGCTATTTTTACTGTCGATAATGGTTAATGCCAAGAGTCGCAGCCGCATGTTACTCGTCGGCGGGATTTTCGTATTCTTCTCCGGCTTTATCTATTTCCTGTTTATGACAGCATGGCTAAACATCTTCCAACTGCTGGGGGCAGGCAGTGATGGCGGTATGATCATTTTAGCGGCGGGTTGTTTAGCTTTGATTGCTGGAGTCATCAATATCAAAGATTACTTCTTTACTAAGGGAGAAGTGACACTATCGATGTCGGCAGAAAATCGTACGAGTCTAATAAAACGCATGGGGAAACTATCCAATTCCAGTAACTTAGGCGCGTTACTCATAGGTTCTACCGTATTAGCTATCCTCGCCAATGCCTATGAGTTACTTTGCACCGCAGGCTTCCCAATGATCTACACCAGTGTGCTATCTATGCACAATCTGCCAGACATTGAACGCTATATGTATCTGGTTTTATACAATATTGTATATGTGATCCCGCTAGCTATTATTGTTATCGTTTTCAGTGCGACCTTAGGCAAACGTAAGTTAACCGAAAAAGAAGGCCAAACCCTGAAACTTATGTCAGGCGTGATGATGTTGGGTATGGGTATCGCACTGGTTATTGACCCAACAGCACTGCAAAATGTGAGCCTGGCACTCGGATTGATTTTAGGCTCGCTAGGCGTTACAGCAATAATTGTTATCGGCCGCAAACTGCTCACGGCCAAGGCAAAATAATTGCAAATTGGCAAATTCATGTGTAACGACTAAAGTTAACCGTGGGTTTGCCGATAAAGGGATCCAGCTTACAATTGAGGTTAGTTATGTCAATTTCACTGAATACACAAGCTATCGCACCGAATCTAGAAAATGGTGCAATTGGCGTTAAGGTTGCTCAGTTAGCCAAAGAGCAGCAAAAAGCCGAAGGTCAAATCGCGGTAGATTTAATTGCAGCTGCGGCGCCAAAACCCATAGGCAATGCAGGCCACAACATCAATACCACGGCCTAATTGTTAGCAATACAAAATCAAAAAAAGCGCTCTGATTATCAGGGCGCTTTTTTTTGTTATTTCTCTAAAACGTCAGGCGAATTTAAGAAAAAGCGTTACCATTCACGTGCATAATAGTGAATGTCCACACCACAAACGCCAATGGGATATGCACTAAGGCATAGAAACACTGATCGAGTCGCCCCATTCCTTTTGCTAACAAAATCAAATATAAGTGTAATCCAATCACCAAGGGAAATAGCGCTAACAGCGGATAGAGTGCGACAGGATTTGCATCGGAAAATAAGCTGTGACTGAATAAAGCCCACGCCACCATAAAGGCGGTCGTCAACGGCGGCGTTGCAATGCGATATTGCTCTGGATAGGGAAACATCCTACGACCTCTGAGTCTCAATCAATAAATTTACGTTGTAGGTTTTCGCGCAATCAACTGGGCTTTATAACTGCTTTGAGTGGACTGCGGATCACATAATCGACCTTCAAAGTAATGTAAAGATTGCCAGTTAGCAAACACTGATTTGAGTTCATTTTCAGTAAGTAAGAAATCTGGGTTGCGTGGCCGACCTATCTGCGCCTGTTGCGTTGTAAAGGTTTCATAGACGATAAGGCCTGTGCTCTTAACCGCCATAGCAATTTGTGGCAGTAATGGGCGATGCAGATAATTAAATACTAAGACAATATCGTACTCTTCTACCGGCAATAATGGTCCAGCCTCAGCTTCTAAATCCCTTTGTAATTTGTAAGCATTAGCCTGATCAATGTGTGACATGGCTGACAAATCTCGATCGATAAAAGTCACTTCAGCCCCTCGCGCTAAAAACCACAAACCATTACGCCCAGAACCGCAAGCGAGATCGAGTACCTTAAGTCCATCGAAACAACTCAAGGCTAAGTTAGACACAGATGGATTAGGCCAAGCGAACTCTGTGATTAACGCAGCAGGCGTTAAAGTTGACGTATGGGTTACAGACATATCAATTAGCCCTTAATTTCTTTTTTCGAGTCAATTTGCCGACGATGCACAATAGAATAATGCCTGAGCCCTGCAGGACCATGGGACACGATCACTGACAAAAAAAGTATCACGATTAACAGCTCAGGTTTGTAATGAGCCAGCGGCACAAACAGGCCAAGCAAGCCTATTTTTACTAAAGTTAACACTCCCTTAAGCTGGATCAGCCAGCGCCAATCCCTTACGATTTCCCATAACATTAATATGCTGCCCGTCGTCATCGCGAGATACCAATAACTCAACCATTGCACTTTATTTACATCTAATAAAATGCCACCACCAACACCAACGATCCCTAAAATATGTAATGCTCTTAAACTGGTTTTACTCAAACGTTGAAACCAAAAACGTTTTTCTGATATGCCTTGTTTGTGCATTACAACCCCTTAAGAATCAATTGCGTAACATTTAATTAAAATGATAATATAATTTTATACAATAAAGGCTTTTGAAATAACATTATTTATAGAATATATAAAAATAAATAAGCCATCCCCTCAATATACAAGATTAAATTATAATATCTATAAAATACAAATAGATAAAACACACCACCAAAGCCATAATTTATGCCATTTTTATTTTACAAAGTTAAAATCAATCCATTCAATACCCCCTGTGTCAGGATTGTTGTCACCCCTAAATAATCATTATGTTTAAAGACAGGGTGCGGCAAAAGAGAACGATATGGCTCGGTATTCACCAGAACGTAAAGAGGCGATCCTTAAAAAATTATTACCTCCTCACAACTTAACGGTCGCAGAGGTCGCTCGGGAAGAAGGCATCGCGGTGCAAACCTTGTATCATTGGCGAGATATTGCCAGAAAAGAAGGTCGCCCCGTGCCAGGTAAAACATTAAC
>NZ_JAKKRO010000053.1:0-34470 GCF_025654235.1 Shewanella sp. SM32
AAGACACTTGAATTGATGATGAGACAGTCAGACTGATCTACTAAAAACCTTAGCTCGCCATAGGCTCATAATGAAGCCGCAAGGATGATAAGGACAGTAGAAGCAGATATCCATCAGGGCCAGAGGCATACCTCAATAACAGGCCGAATATATGGGTGCAATGAACTCTTCTCAAAATTGATATCGAATGTCTTGCAAACCGGATGGGTCCATATATGGCGTGAATGCCATTTATGCAGGAGCAATAAAGGGCCTTGCCTAAAGTGCGTTAAATTCCCGCTGAATCCTGCATTTTCAGGTTGTTTGGGTATAGTTGTCCATTCGGAGAGTCAGCATCAGCCCTTATTAAGACGCAGCACTGCCTGTTTTACACTCGTTATCAGCTTGATTGATCAGACGTTACTCGTCTGTGCGGGGTAATTTATGGCAATGTATTTTTGTGCCAAGGGATAGTTAATTAAAAGGTACTCAGACTTGAATAATGCATATTGTGTTGAATTGAACGCGATGCCGTCGCTGTTTTCTCTTTATCGCAAGATCTTCTTTGGCCGTAAGCCTGGTTGGGATCAACAGCCGCTGCCCCATATTAAGGTGACCGCGCCGCATGTGACTGTGTCTGAAGCTAAAGTAAGCCAATATGCGCAGGTGTGTGGTTTTCAATTTGACGGTAAAGTTCTACCGCCAACCTATCTCTACGTGATGGCATTTCGCCTGCATGCGGTGATCTTTACCCACGATGGGATCACTTTCCCACTGCTTGGCATGATCCACCTAAAGAATCGTATTCAAGTGTATCGGCCTGTGACGGTTGACGAGACTTTCTCCCTCGAGTGCGCTTTGACCACGAGCCGCGAGACGGATTCTGGCTTAGAGTTTGAATTTGTGTCTAAGGCGTTTGTCGGTGAAGAACTCGTCTGGGAATCGCTATCCACCTATTTATATCGTATCGATGTTGCTGGGCGTCGCGTTCGCCCACCTAAAGCCATTGATATGGCATGGGAAACACCACAAAGCTGGAGTTTGAGTGAAGATTTAGGTCGTCGTTATGCTAAGGCATCTGGCGACTATAACTTGATCCATCTGCATCCTGTGCTTTCAAAGCGTTTTGGCTTTGATCGAGTGCTCGCCCATGGCATGTGGTCTAAGGCCCGTTGTTTAGCCGAGCTGATGCCAAGTATTGGCGATCGTCCATTCACTGTGGATGTGACCTTTAAGCTGCCACTTTTGATGCCTGCCGATGTTGGATTTGGCTATGAGCAGAATGCTAATAATATGGTATTTGAATTACGTGACAGCAAAGGCCGTCGACCTCATTTAAGTGGCGATGTGCAGTTTTAAGCCGCACTCAATAATACATACAACCACGGCGCCTTCTGGCGCCGTGGTTGTTTATGGTTGTTGCTTTTGAGAAACAAAAATCAAGGTACGCTGTGACCCATAGATGCCTGCCAGATACTGAACCATTGCTGGCGTCGAGCTGGATCTCATTTGAGGCAACGGCACTCTTGAGCCGCTCGAACGCAGGGCAGATTATTTGATACAGATTAAGGAATCGCTCATTAACCCTTTCGACGGCTATATATCTTAAAGCCAATCACCTAATATCCGCCCTATTCAATGAGTGTTGTTAGTTGAACTCTCATACTAAACCAGAGTGTATCTGAAAGGGAGAAACCGACGCATGCTGACAGATATGGATATTTCGAATCGCGCTAGCCTAAAAGACATTAATGAACTGGGCGCCGACTTAGGTCTATTACCCGAAGAGATGATGCAATTTGGTCACACTAAAGCCAAGGTCGAGCTCAGTGTGTTGCAGCGTTTGGCTGGGCAGCGCAAAGGCAAATTGATTATCGTCACCGCAGTCACGCCTACGCCTCACGGTGAAGGTAAAACAGTGACTAGCATTGGCTTAACGCAATCGTTAAATGCCATAGGCAAAAAGGCCTGTGCCTGTATTCGCCAGCCCAGCATGGGACCTGTATTTGGGGTGAAAGGTGGCGCTGCGGGTGGCGGTTATGCGCAAGTGGTACCCATGCAGGAGATGAATTTGAATCTCACGGGTGATATTCATGCCGTGAGCAGTGCCCACAATTTAGGGGCTGCGGCGATTGCGGCGCGGCTATTTCATGAAGCGCGCTTAGGTAAGGCGGAATTTGAGGCGCAATCTGGGCAAGCGTTTTTGGATATCGATCCCAGTGAGATCCGTTGGCACCGAGTGGTCGATCACAACGATCGCTGTCTTAGGCAAATCCAGGTGGGCTTAGGCGATAATAATGGCCCAGAGTACGCATCCAGTTTTGATATCACCGCCGCCTCTGAGTTAATGGCGATTTTAGCCTTAAGTCATAATTTGGCAGATATGCGGGCGCGGATCGGTCGTCTAGTGCTGGCGTTAAATACCCAAGGGCAAGTGATTACCGCCGAAGACTTAGGTGTCGCTGGTGCGATGACGGCCATCATGGCGGATGCGATAAAGCCGACGTTAATGCAGACTTTAAATGGTTCACCTTGCCTGATCCATGCGGGACCCTTTGCCAATATTGCCCACGGTAATTCATCCATTATTGCTGATGATATTGCCCTCAGACTGGCGGATTTTGTGGTGACTGAAGCTGGTTTTGGCTCAGATATGGGCTTTGAAAAGTTCTGTAATATCAAGGTGCGTCAATCGGGTCAGGTGCCCGCTGCCGCTGTGCTGGTCACTACTTTAAAAGCGCTGAAGGCCAATAGTGGTTTGGTGTCTGAGTCAGATATCAATCTACCAGATCAGGCTCGACTTGAAGCGGGCTTTGCAAATTTAAACTGGCATATCAACAATGTGGCTCGCTATGGCATTCCGGTGGTGGTTGCCATTAACCGTTTCGCCACTGATACTGATGCCGAGTTGCAATGGCTAACTGCGGCTGTTAATGCGAGCAGCGCCTTTGGCTGTGAGGTCAGCGATGCTTTTAGCCAAGGGGAGGCGGGCGCTGTCGCCTTAGCGCAGACTGTGGTTCGCGCCGCTGAAACCGAGAGTCAGTTCAAGCTGTTATATTCAGATGAAGCCTCATTGGAGGCTAAGTTATCGACCTTAGCCGAGGTGGGGTATGGCGCAGCTGGTGTTAGCCTTTCTATCGAGGCCAAACAACAGGCGCAGCAGCTGACCGTATTAGGTTATGGACATTTGCCCCTGTGTATGGCCAAAACGCCGTTATCAATTAGTCACGATCCTAGCTTAAAGGGCGTTCCTCAGAACTTTGAGATCCCAGTACGGGGTTTAGTCTTGCATGCTGGTGCGGGGTTTATCACCGCCTTGGTGGGGAATGTGATGACTATGCCAGGACTTGGGCTGAAACCGGGTTACTTAAAAATTGATATTGATGCGCAAGGTGAGATAGTCGGCTTAGGCTAACACTTGATGCAGAGATTGATAGGCCAGAGATAAAAATAAGGGCGAGCTAATTGCAACGCCCTTCTTCTCTCGTTTAACGCTGGTTTAAAGCGGTGATTTCGTAGTTTGATAGATATGCACATCACGCTGTGGGAAGGGAATACTGATCCCTTCGGCGTCAAAGCGCATTTTCACTTCGCGGGTAATGTCCCAATACACTTCCCAGTAATCTTCCGGTTTTGCCCAAGGGCGAACGATAAAGTCGACCGAAGATTCGCTCAATAGATGTAGTTTAATCGTCGGTTCTGGCAATGGTTGTACCTTAGGATGCGCTTCGACGATGGACTTGAGAATCGCTTCAGCTTGTTCGATGCTGTCGCTATAACTGATCCCAAAGGTCATATCGACTCGACGTTGATGCTCAGCTGTGATGTTGTTAATTGTGTCACCCCAAATCTTATTATTAGGAATAATAAGACGTTGGTTATCCATGGTTTTAATCGTGGTGGAGACAAGGCTCATGTGACTGACGCGTCCGGTGACGCCAGCGGCGTTGATCAAATCGCCCACATCATAGGGACGATAAATTAAGATCATCATGCCTGAGGCGAAATTCGACAGGGTATCTTGCAGGGCAAAACCAATAATAACCCCCGCGATACCAAAGCCTGCGAGCAAGGGACCAAGTTCGATCCCAAGCTGTGAAAGGGCGATTAACAGCCCGATAGTAAAGACGGCTTTACCTGATAGCGAGGTGAAGAAGTCTTGTAATAACTTACTTAAATTCAACTTAGAATTGCTAACGGTATTTTTCACTATCTGTTTGGCTAACTTGCCGGCGAGACCCGCAATAAACAAGATCAAACAGAAAACAAATAACTTAAACACGACGGTTGGGCCGTGATTAATCGCTTGTTCTTGTGCCGTATTTAGCCACTGCTCAACGAGACTTGATGCCACATCAAAGTTCAACACATCTTGAGTGATATCACCTGAAACACTAAAGAGTGTCTTTTTCAGCGCGGCGGTATCATGGCCTAGGGCGTCGAGTAGGCTGATGTCGATATTTAAGCTCTGACTATTTTGTGCTAAGCGTTCCTTTAGCATCATTACGTGGCTGGTTTGCGCCGAAGTGACATCTTTACCTGCATTGGTTGCGGTATCGATTGCTGCTTGTAGTTGTTGCTGGGTATAAGTCACTAAACTTTCTAGCGTATCGGCACGAGCAACTAAAATTTGCATCAGTGATTTTTGTGCTTCGCTAATATCTTGGCCAACTTGTTCGAGCCAAGTGAGCGTCTCGAGTTGTTGCTTGTAATAGGTGTCTTTTTCTAATTCGCGCTTTGATATTTCCAGCAGAGTCGCATCATCTGTGCTCGAACCTAATTGCTGTTCCAATTTACTAATGTTGTCATCGATATAAGCATCAATTTGTTGGATGTAGTTAAGTTGTCCTTGGATTAATGGTTGCAGAAAAGCGTTGTCGATTGGTGTTGCTTCGAGCAGATCTTTAATCTTATTACGTAACTGTAAGGTTTTGTTTTGAATTCGATATTCAACAATTGTCTTCAATTCGCCTTTGGCATTTTTTAGTTTACGTATATCCGTATCGATAGCCTGTTGCAGCATTACCAGTTCTGTCTTGAGCGTTACAGGAGTGCTGGATGGGCTTTCGGTTGCAGCGACAGGTTCAGTTTGCGCTTGGGATGAAAGGCTCAGTAGTGGTATTAGCAGGGCAAACACGAGAGCGAGGTAGCGGTGCATAGGAGTGATCTTAAGTAGAAATATGTCTGAGTATGATAGATGTTGCCGGATCTACTGTAAAATATCTGCGAGTAAAATAGCCCTTGGAATTAAACTTTTTGGGAAGGGTTGATTTGAGCTTAACCTTGAGTGCGGTGTTTTATCTGCTTTTTCCGACATTTTGGGTATTTACAGGCCGAACTCTAGTCGGTATCTGGTAAACTTGCGCATCGTTATTTAGGAATCGTGTTTTCATGTTGTGTTCCCATTGTAATCAGTACATCAAGGTCAGTGACATTAGTCAGCAAAGAGGCAAAGGTTTCGACGCTCAAGTGCGTTGTCCCCATTGTGCGGCTTGGTTAGGCCGCAGCCCAACATTGGCTAAACTCAAGTTATTAGGATTTTATTTGAGTGTGTTTACGGCGGGATACAGTTACTTTGATGCCTCTGTGCGGTATTTTGCGATCCCTGTAATGATTTTTTCGTTGATGTTGTTGTTTGTGAGCCATTTTATGGATCAAGTCATCACCATTGAAGCGCCCGAGCAAGTCGATGATAGCGATCAAAGACAGAAGTATCGTTAGGCTAATAAGTGGATTCGTCATGGATAGGAAAATCAGCGGTACAATTTTCCAGAGACGAACATCATTTGAGCGCCTTTAGCAGGCGCTCAAAATGCAACGAAGAGGGTTTAAGGGGGGAACTGCAGCCGCGCTTAATGAGTCTTTGTTTACTGCACGACTTGTTCTTGGCTCGTTAAGGAGTGCTCAACGTAATAAATACCACCAAATATCACCGCGCTGAAGATGACTATCCCTAAGATAAGCCCTAAGTTTTCACGAAAAAATGCTAGCATAATAGTTGCCTTTAGGTGGATAAAACGGAGCCATATCGAGCTTGATTTCGTCATTGTGCTCGCAGACATAAAAACTAAATACACTATAGTTACACTCACTTAAGCTAATCTTAAATGCGTTTTTTTACCTGAGTTCTCGCAAGATCCTACCGCTATTGAAACAAGAAGTTATTGGTAAGACTGGGTACCTCAAATATCTTGTAACCTTTTGCAAAGCGATTACCTTATTGCAACTTGCTATGGCACTGACATAGACTTATGCAACTTTTTAACTATGGGGACGACTGAGTGAGACTTAAAAGTCACATTAGACGCACAATTTCGATATGGCTTGCTGCCGTACTGATATTGCTGTCTCTTGCTGCCTCAGCCCATAGTGTGACCCATCTTGATGATGGCGCTAAGACTCACTGTACCCTGTGCTTCCATCAACACCAACTCAACAAGATTTTATTGACCCATCCGCTGACGCTGAATTTAGCTATACAGCATTTCGATGTGGTCGAATTTATTTTACCTTCCTCTATTTTTGAACACGTCAGTGTTTATCGCAGTCGTGCGCCTCCCTTCGCTCTCTAAATCAACTTAAAATTTTAACTTATTGTATTTCTTGATGACTTTATGTCAGTCGTCGAGTGCTAGTTGTATTTTGGAGATATCATGACTGTTTTAAATACCCGAATTTCTTTGGTGGCTTTTGCGTGTGCGCTCGTTTCGCCTAGCTTATTTGCAGAAGACTCGAGCTTGACCAACCCTAATATCAGTGGTGTGTTAAATGGATATTATCAGACGGGAGAGCGCCCATTAGCCGAGAGTCCAGATGGCTTTGGTTTAGGTGAAACTGAACTGGCGATGAGTGCCAATATCGATGATATGTTTTACGGTAAAATCACCGCAGTAGTTGAAATGCATGACGGTGAGACTGAACTGAATCTGGAAGAAGCCTTTATTCAAACCATGGCGATGCCAGCGGGGTTTTCTATCCGTGGTGGCCGTTTCTTATCGGACATTGGTTACCTCAATAACCAACATTTACATACTGATTCCTTCACCGACCGTCCTGTGGTTTACCGTGCATTCTTAGGGGGACATTATTTTGATGACGGTATACGTTTTAACTACGTAGCGCCGACGGACTTGTATTGGACCATGGGCGTTGAAGCCTTTAAAGGCGATAGTTTACGTGCTGCCGATGAGCATGGTGAGCGTGAGTTTAAGAAGGTCGGTGTTTATACCTTGTACTCAAAAATAGGTGGCGACATAGGCGATAATAGCTCATGGCAAGCGGGGTTGAGTTACTTGCGCAACGAAAATGGCCAAGTGACTGCCCATGAAGAAGGGGAACATGAAGATGAGCATGCCCATGGTGATGAGCACGAAGGTCATAGCCATGCCGCATCTTACACAGGTAAAAATACCTATGGTGCTGATTTTGTTTATAAGTGGGCGCCTAACGGTAACTACAAATATCAAAATCTCACTGTGAGCGGTGAGTACTATCGCGTGAGCGATTTTACACCTATCGATTTACATCCAGAGGATGCACCGAGCCAAGATTACCACCAAGGTTGGTATCTGAGCAGTGTGTACCAATTCACGCCGAGCTGGTCAGCGGGGGTGCGTTATGGTGAAGCTGATACCCAAGAGCTCCATGGCGATCATTTTCATGGGCAAAAGTTGAAGGAATCTGAGGTGAGTTTGGCTTGGCATTCTAGCCACTTCTCGACGGTTCGTTTCCAGTATACCAATCAAAAGGGTACTAACTTCGACGGAATAGAAGACGATAACATCTTCACTATTCAATATATTATGTCTCTGGGGGCTCACGGTGCGCATCAATTCTAATTTAGCTAAATTGGCCGCTGTGGCCTTATCTGTCACTTATACTGGTTTGGCCCATGCCGAGCTGAATGTGTTTGCCTGTGAACCTGAATACGCGGCATTGACCAAGGAGCTTGCTCCAACGGCTAGCATCTATTCGGCAACGACGGCATTACAAGACCCTCACCAAGTGCAGGCGCGTCCGAGTTTGATCGCTAAAATGCGTCAGGCGGATCTTGTGGTGTGCGCAGGTGCCGATCTTGAAGTGGGTTGGTTGCCTATGCTGCAGATGAAGTCGGCAAACGCAAAAGTGCGCTCGACCGAGCAAGGCTTATTTTTCGCTGCCGATCAAATCGAGACCTTAGATAAACTGGCCAGTGTCGATCGCAGCATGGGGGATGTGCATGCTCAAGGTAATCCACATATTCATTTTGACCCGACGCGACTGTTAAAAGTCGCCACGGCATTGAGTGCTAAGCTGACTCAGTTAGATCCTGCTGGTGCGGCAGATTATCAACAGTCACTGGCAGATTTTACCACTCGCTGGCAAGCCGCAGTCCCGCGTTGGGAAGCGCAAGCTAAGGGATTACAAGGTAAAAAAGTGATCGCTTACCACTCAAGCTTTAGATACCTATTCAACTGGATTGGTATCGAGCAAGTGGCAGATTTAGAACCAAAACCGGGTTTAGCTCCCACTAGCGGCCACTTAGCGAGTCTGCTGACGCGCGCCGAGCAGGGGGATATTCTGGCCGTGGTTGTAGCATCTTATCAGGATGAGCGCGGTGCAAAATGGCTGGGTGAAAAAGCGAACTTGCCCGTGGTAATGCTGCCGATGTCTGTGGGGGGGAATGATAAGAGCCAAGATTTATTTAGCCTGTATGACAGCGTGATTTCCCTCTTAAATGGAGTGAAATAAGCCTATGTTTGATCTTGAGCTGATGTCGATTCTGTTGCCTGCATTGGCTGCGGGGATCTTAGTGTTGTCGACGCATATTGTACTTGGGAGACAAGTACTTAAGCGTGGCATCATCTTTATCGATTTAGCGATAGCGCAAGTTGCCGCCTTAGGTGCCATCGTCGCTCACATGGACCACAGATTAGAAGACATGCCGTTTGCTAATGTGTGGATGCCCGCTGTATTCGCCCTTGCGGGTGCAGGTTTTATCGCTTGGTTAGCTAAGCGTATGGCGGGTGAGTTGGAGGCTATGATTGGCTGCTTTTACGTCTTGTCTGCGGTGGCCGCAATGCTGTTGCTGGCAAACGACCCACATGGCGCCGAGTTGTTAAAGCAATTGATGTCAGGTCAGATCCTGTGGGTGAGTTGGTCACAACTGATTTTGCCGGCCGTAGTGTATTCACTGGTGTTATTAGCGATATTCCTGCGCCCCCAGATGTTGGACGGGGCAGGATTTTATCTGCTATTTGCGCTAGTGATTACCTTATCGGTTGAATTAGTAGGCGTTTATCTGGTGTTCAGTACCTTGATATTGCCAGCTTTAGCGTTGAACAAGTACCGTGGTAAAGGTCGGCTATTTTACGCTTACCTCGTCGGTTTACTGGGCTATGTTTTGGGCTTAGTTCTGTCGGCGACCTTAGATCTCCCTAGTGGTGCGGCAATTGTCGCGACTTTGGCCGTGAGTGCCTTAGTTATCCGCTTTGTGTTAAGTAAAGTCTCACCTCAGGCAACTGAGCCTGAAATCTTACCCAAGCACCACGCTTAGTTCGATATTAATCTTAAAGCCCATCGATACACTGGAGGTTCAGTATATCGATGGGCTTTTTTTGCTTGCTTGTTAGCAAGTCAGCTTACAGATGTAAACAATATATTGAGTCCCAAAGCCATGGTGGCTATACTGTCGCCACTTTTACAGTCGGAGTAAATCGTGCTTTTAATCGTCAGATCAATGTTGTTGGCGGTATCTTTGTTGCTTGCCTTTATTTTTGGTGGCTTAGTGTGTCTATTAAGGCCTCGCCATCGCGACAATGTACATATGTTCGCCAAGATCTTCTCATCGGTTGCGCCAATCCTTGGGATTAAAGTGATTGTTCGCCGGCACGAAGATGTGCAGGATGGCCCGTATATTTTCTTAGCAAATCATCAGAATAACTTTGATCTCTTTACTCACACGACAGCAGTTCCTAAAGGTACAGTGAGTTTAGGCAAGAAGAGTTTGGCGTGGATGCCGCTATTCGGTCAAATCTATTGGTTGTCAGGTAATATTCTTATCGACCGTAAAAACCGTCACAGTGCCTTTGATACTATGGCTAAAACGGTTGAAAAAATTAAGCAGAAGAATCTATCCGTATGGATTTTTCCTGAAGGTACACGTTCGCGTGGTCGTGGTCTGTTACCTTTTAAAGCGGGAGCTTTCCATACTGCAATCGCGGCGGGAGTGCCAGTGGTGCCAGTGGTTGCTTCGTGTCAGAGCCATATTAAGTTAAATCGCTGGAATAACGGTGTCGTCATCATCGATATGATGGCACCTGTGCCGACCGCAGGTTTAGATAAAGCCGATGTGAAAAACTTCTCTGCGCAAATCCATGCCAGCATGTCGGCGAGATTTGCTGAGATAAATCAAGAAGCGGCAGCACTTATGGGTAAAACTCTCGCGAGTGATGACGTATAATATACCCAAGCTACCTGAAGATACGAGTTTCAGAGCGCCTAGGGTGCTTCAATTCAAGGCGCATCAATGAAAGAATGTCGGTCACCTTTTGAATTGATGCAACACGGAAATGGAGTGCCCTAGGCGCTCCGTCCCGGCGGGTTTTAAAGCACTTTATGCTGAGTTGGTTATTTTTAACTTAGCCCGCTAGGTCTGCAAATAACCGCCTTACCTAAAGTGCGTTAAATTCCCGCTGAATCCTGCATCTTCAGGTTGTTTGGGTATAATGCCAATTTGAGCCAGATTTACCTTAACGGAGACAAATCCATGTCTATTGAAAGTCAGTTAAAAGCCCAACTTGCAGAGAATCGTGACATAGTGCAAGCCCTGCTTGACGATGGCTCAGAGCCTGATGCGGAATATGTTATTGAGCATCACTTTTCATCGACCAATTTCGACCGTCTTGAAAAAGCGGCTGTGGATGCCTTCAAATTAGGTTTTGAGGTGAATGATGCCGAAGAAATGGAACTGGAGGATGGTTCAATTATCTTCTGTTTCGATGCTGTCGCACACCACAAACTGGATGTTGAATTACTGGACAAAGCGGCCGAGCAATTGCTGCAATTAGCAGTAAAGCAGAAAGTGGAATATGACGGTTGGGGTACCTATTTCGTCGGCGATGAAATGGATGACGAAGAAGATGAAGACGAAGAAGATGATGGTTTCCCTCATTAATTCGTTGGTGGATCTCGAGTTTAATCTCCACTCGTTTTAAATAAAAATGCCCATCATTGATGGGCATTTTTATTGGGTATACTTAGGATTTAATTGTTTTACTCGTATGTAAAACACTGCAGTTACGGCCTTTTTGTTTCGCTTCGTACAGGGCTTTATCGGAGCAGGAGATCCAGCTAGAACTGCTGGTAATATGGGAGCCAATTTCACATACGCCTAAACTTACCGTCACAGTAATCTTCAGGCTTTCATACACTATGACGGATGCGGCGATTTTCTTCCTGAGTCGCTCGGTAAAGTTCATCGCATCTGCGCCGCTGGTTTTAGGCAATACAACCGCAAATTCTTCGCCGCCATAACGCCCTGCACAGTCGGTATCACGTAAGGATTGGCTGAGTAAGTGGGCGATATGCTGAATGACTTTATCACCCGCCACATGGCCATAGCTGTCGTTGATATGTTTAAAGTTATCGATATCTATCATGACTAAACTTGCCATACCTGAGTAGCGGGCATACAAGTCGTACTCGTGGTCTAAACACTCTTGCCAATGACGACGATTATGCAACTGAGTTAGACCATCGGTTTGGCTAAGGCGTTCGAGTTGCTCGTTGGCAGCTTTAAGTTGCAATTTGTTGATGGCGATATCTGTCACGTCATAAATAATCACACTGATATGGGTCACTTGTCCCGTGAGCGATGCCAGCGGCAGCAGGGTCACGTTCTGGTACATATAGTCTGCACGGCCTGTAATCGGGCGATAGTTTTTAAATTGGAAAACGTACGGACGTTGTTCCCAGCTGATAAAAGCACGGTTTTTAAGCATGAAAACCGATTCCATTTTCTGCTTTAACCAAGTGGCAGGCAGATCGGGGAAGCGGGTAAATAGGTTTTGACCTTTGATCGAATTAGGGGAAACACCGCTGTGATTCTCCATAAAACCGTTCCACAGCTGGATATTGTAATGGCGATCTAATACCACTAATCCCACCTCTATGGTTTGTACCATATCGATGAGCCAGTGTAGTTCGTTCATTGCGCTTTGGTCATTTGACATAGGATAAAATCCAACTGGTTAATCGAGTAAATAGCCGAGTTTATAGCTAAGTGTGGGGATAGAATCCTCGGTGAAGAGCAGTAGCAAATCGCATTGAATATTATGATCTTCAATCCGATAGTTGATCTCCATTGCCAAAGTTCGGTGCCATTTCTCTGAATTATCATGGATCAGATCGTTAACCGTGCAGTGCCGTCCCAGCACGACAGGGTGAGCCTGACTAAATTTCATATCGAGCTGTTCAGAAATGCCGTTAAGGAAAGCGCCTATCAGCACGTTTCCAGTATCGATCAGGACTTCTATCTCAGTATTTTTGTCTTCTGGATTAGCTAATCCCATCAGCTTGGCCATGTCTTTAAAGCTGGAATCATGGAACAAGAGCAGAGCTTCTCCCGCAATACCCGCCCCGATAAAACCTTGGCAGAGCGCTGATACAGTTGAGCTTTCTTCCGTGGCTTTGAGCGCCATGGTTAACTCACTGACTTCAAGCACGTTCACATTAGGGATAGGTAGTAACACGAATACATCGAGTAACTTAGCTAATAGATCGGCGGCGCGTCCCATGGCAACGTTGGCTATTTCTTGGCAAGCGTCGCGCATGTCGACTTTGATCATCGGGACTTCGTCGGTGAGATCTTTCTGCGTCAGCGTTAAGATGCCGTAATCTTGCAAAATGTTGCTGATGGCATCGGCGCTCACCGGTTTTTGAATAAAATCTAACGCACCCAAGGCTTTAACTCGCTCGTGAGCTTTGATTTGAATATCGCCGGATACCACAATAATCAGCGCGGGTAAGTCCTGTTGCTGTACGGTTTGCAGTACTTCATAACCGTCCATGACAGGCATGTTGAGATCGAGAAACACCACTTCGCCTTTTCCTGCGCGGATGGCATCAAGGCCTTCGGCACCATTGGTCGCATAAGTTATTTCCACATCCCACTCTTTGGGAAGTGTGCGGGCCATTTGCTTACGTGCCATGGCGGAATCGTCACAGATGAGTACAGATATTGACATGCTGACTAGTGATCCTTATTTGCCCATTTATTGAAGATAACACTTATTTTTTAGGTCTGACTGACGAATTGCGTTCTTCGGGCAAGTCTGATTAATATCTTTTATATGTAACTTATAGATATCATTGATAAATTTATATTTTCTGATGACATTAAAATTTGAATCATTGTTGAATCAAATCATGCTGAATCTTAAATCGAACTGGCTAATGTTTAGTAAATAACAAGGATATAGTGACTAAAAAAGGACTATAGAATCCATATATTGCTGCCCAATCATCCTTCGCTGCAGGTAGCATTGCGATACTGGTGTCGATTTTTAGCAGTTAAATAGCTAGCAGTTAAATAGCTAGCGGTTAAATACGCTTAATTATTGAGCTTGCTAAGGCTATCTAATCGAAAAATACATTAGGATTACTGCACGTAGTGATGACAGCCTAACATAAGTTACCTTCAATCCATGATGGAATTGGCAATATTTTGACTTAAGTCAAAAAACAGGCTCATGTTATATCTTTTAGTGAATTATGCCAAACGTGTTAACATTTATTCTGGACTGACCAGTAACGGAATATTTCATGAGTGGCCAAAGTGTACAAGTTAAAATCGATGATGGCATCGCCTACGTGTTGCTTAATCGTCCTGAAAAAATGAATGCTATTAACTATTTAATGTTTAGTGAGCTTGACTGCGCGATTAAAAGTATTAAATCCAATCGTGCGGTGCGAGCCGTGATCCTCTCGGGAGCGGGTGGGCATTTTAGCTCTGGGCTCGATGTTAAAAGCGTCATGTCGGCACCGATGCAGGCAGTTAAGTTACTGTTTAAGGGCTTACCGGGGAATGCGAATTTGGCACAGCGGGTGTCACTAGGTTGGCAAACCTTGCCTGTGCCAGTGATTGCCGTGCTTGAGGGCTGTTGCTATGGCGGCGGTATGCAGATCGCTTTAGGCGCAGATGTGCGTATTGCTAGCCACGACAGTAAGTTATCTATCATGGAAGCGAAATGGGGACTTGTGCCGGATATGGCGGGTTTAGTCGCATTAAGGCAAATTATGCCTAAGGATCAAGCCATGTTACTTAGCCTGACGGCAAAAGTGCTTGATAGTCATGAAGCGCTAGCTTTAGGACTCGTGACACAAGTGAGTGAGACGCCGATGGAAGCCGCTGAGAAATTGGCGCGGCAACTGATGCAAACCTCACCGGATGCGGCAGCGGCCATCAAACTTAGCATTAATCGCAGTTGGACTGCTTCTATCCGTAGTCTGCTGTGCCGCGAGTCTATTAGTCAGATTCGGTTATTGTTAGGCAAAAATAGCAAGATAGCGGCGACGCGTCAGCTGAAAGATCCGCAGAAACCCTATCGGGATCGTCAATCGGGTTGGTAATGCTATTTTGTCTGAATTAGCTTGAATCGCCGTTTTTACTGCGCGCCGCTCATTCGGGCAGAAAAGCCTTTGATCGCATTTAAGCAATTCTGCCATGCGCTCTCGTTATCTAAATTGAGCGCTAGGGTAGTTTGGCGATAGTTAGGGCTTTCTAAGGTCACCGCGAGTTTTTTGCGATTGTCGGCTGTTTCTAATGAGGCTGGGTGACCGTCTGGTGATTGAATATCTAAAATGGGCAGCGTAAGTTTTGCCAGTTGCTCCGCGAGTGCTTGATTACGCTGTTCGTCTTCTCGATAGGGATTGATGACGATCAGCACATCAGGATCGGCAATCTTCTTCTGGCTTAATAGGTTAATTAATAATCCTGCACTTTGGTCTGCGGTGATCAAAATACGTTTTCCCGCATAATCAGCACCGATGGCATCTAACTGCGACATGCTTTTGACGAGAAAATCTTCCTGCTCTTGCTGGTGCTTGCTGTTATCTTCGGGCTTGATTTTAGGGCTTGGTTTGTTGGACGGTGAGCTTAATTGCGCGGCGCCAGGCGAGGTCACTTCAGTGGCGGCAGTAGCAAAGTTAGCTGCGGGCATTTCAGTTGGCGGAGTTAAACTTAAGCTGGCCCAACCAGCAGGATTGATATTGCGGCGTACAAATGCCATCAATCCAGGCGCGTCTGCGGTACCATTTGTGGCAGGCAGGATTATCGCCGCACCAAGTTTCTTTTTACCTTCCCATGGTCGCACTAACAAATCGTAGGGCTGATTATCAATCGTGATTTGTTTAATTTCATTTGTGGGTAGATAGCTGTTATTCGACTTTTTGGCACTGATTTCGGCTGGCGCAGATGTTGGCGGAGTTGTTGTAGTGTCTGCCGCGTAGGTAGCGATGGTTGTGATGCCGAGAATGAGGCAAAAGAGGTGTGAAAGAATTCGCGGCATAGAATTGATAACCACCTGTGTAGTCTCATAAATTCATCAGTGTTTGAGTATAACCTGAACAATTACCAAAAAGTGAATTTTCCTCGCCAAAGAATTGCACCTGTCATTTAGTATAAAAAGCCACTTGTGATAAGAGGCCACTTGGAATCGAAAGCCACAGGGCATAAAAAAGCCCAACGCTGAGGCTGGGCTAATTGATTGAAACCTGCTGTTCCGCTTGGGTCTATACGTGGCTAACGAGCACCATACGGATCGCATCGAGTTGTAACTGGCTGGCATCCAGATAAGTGTTTAACTCTTGCATCTGATTACGCAGGTATTCCAATTCTTCCTCACGGATATTGGGGTTCACAGCCTTAAGTGACTCTAAACGATCAAGCTCTGCGCTCAGTTGCTGAGTCATTTTCTCTCTGGCTTGGGCGACCATTTCATCGACAACCACTTGAGCATATTCTTCACCCTTAGCAAATAACGGATGCAAAATAGGCTGAGATGCCGTGACTAACTTGCCGCCAATGTGACGATTCACCGCGCTTAATTGCTTATCGAAACTGGCGTAATCCACTTTAGCCGACAGGTCGTTACCGTTTTTATCCAGCAACACACGAATGGGGGTAGGCGGTAAATAACGGTACAACTGGCTCGACTTAGGTGCAGAAGCATCGGCCATGTAGATGAGTTCTAAGAATAAGGTGCCTGCTGGCAGGGCTTTATTCTTTAGAATTGCGACGCTGGTGGTGCCAGTTTCAGAACCTGTGATCAGATCGAGCCCTGTTTGCACCAGCGGATGTTCTTGGGTGATCAGCGCAATATCATCGCGTGATAACGCTGTGTCACGATCAAAGGTCACTGTTACGCCATCTTCTGGCAAGCCAGGATAAGTTGGGAACATCATGTGCTCACTCGGGCGCAGAATAATCGAGTTTTCACCCTTATCTTCTTGATCAACACCGATAATATCCCACAGACGGATCACTGAACCGATCAAATGGGTATCACCATCATTCTGGGCGAGGCGCTGGACGATAGCCATTGCCTTCTCGCCGCCGTGTGAGTTGATTTCCAGCAGCTTGTCGCGGCCTTGCTCCATGGCGTGCTTGAGTTCTTTATAACGGCTCTGGGTGTGATTGAGCAGGTTTGTCAGCTCGTCGCTGTCGTCACCCACAAGCACGTTTAGCAGATCTTCGGCAAATTCACTGTAAAGCACATGGCCACTAGGGCAAGTGAGTTCAAAGGCATTTAGCCCTTGGTGATACCACTGCATCAAACGTTCTTGGGCGGTATCTTCAAGGTATGGCAAGTGAATTTGGATATCATTTTTCTGGCCGATACGGTCTAAACGACCGATTCGCTGTTCCAATAGATCGGGGTTTAGCGGCAGATCGAACAGCACTAAGTGGCTGGCAAACTGGAAGTTACGGCCTTCAGAGCCAATTTCAGAACAGATCAGCGCCTGTGCGCCGCCTTCCTCTTGGGCAAAGTAAGCGCCGGCTTTATCGCGCTCGATAATCGACATGCCTTCGTGGAATACCGTTGCTTGAATCCCTTCGCGGGTACGCAGGGCTTCTTCTAAGCTCAGGGCGGTTTCTGCTTGGCTGGCGATGATCAGCACTTTTTTGCTGCGGTGGGATTTTAAGAACTCAATTAACCAATCCACACGGGGATCGAACTTCCACCAACTGGCGCTGTTATCTTCAAATTCTTGATACAGTTTTTCAGGGCTCAGGGCTTGCGCCGCTTTCGCCTCTAATGACTTGTGTCCGCCCATCATACCGCTGACGCGTGCGGCAGTTTGATATTGATCTGGCATGGCATGGGGATAAGCGTTAAAGAAACGCTTTGGAAAGCCTTTTACCGAGGCGCGGCTGTTTCGGTATAACACGCGGCCAGTACCGTGACGGTCAAGTAATTCTTGCAGTAATTCGCTACGGGCGGCCTGTTGTACTTCGGCATCAATACCGTCGGCTTGGATTAAACGAATACTTGGGCTGATATCTTTCTCGCCCAGTAATTCGGTCAAGCTGTTGATGGCGGCATCGGGTAATTTAGCGTTACCAGCCAAGGCTTCGGCGGCAATGGCGACGTCTTTATAACTGTCTTCTTCAGCTAAGAAAGCATCGTAATCGTAGAAACGATCCGGATCGAGCAGACGCAAACGGGCGAAGTGACTCTCATGGCCGAGTTGATCGGGTGTTGCGGTTAACAGCAAAACGCCAGGGATGACTTCGCTTAATGCTTCAACCACTTGATAGGCGCGGCTTGGCGCTTCTTCAGTCCATTCTAAGTGGTGCGCTTCGTCAACCACTAACAGATCCCAATCGGCATCTAGGGCTTGATCAAGACGTTTTTTCTTACGCAGTAATTCGAGTGAACAAATCACTAACTGTTCTGTGTAGAAAGGATTGTCGTGATCGGCATAGGCTTCTACACAACGGTCTTCATCGAATACCGAAAAACGCAGATTAAAGCGGCGCAGCATTTCCACTAACCACTGATGGCGCAGAGTATCGGGCACGATAATCAGAATGCGTTCGGCGCGGCCGGTCAGCAGTTGTTGGTGAATAATCAGACCTGCTTCAATGGTTTTACCTAAACCCACTTCATCGGCCAGTAATACCCGCGGCGCATAGCGACGGCCGACTTCATGGGCAATCCACATTTGATGCGGAATAAGTCCAACACGTGGACCTTGCAGACCCAGCAAATCCGATGAGGCCAGTTTGTGGCGCAACATTTGGCATTGATAACGCACACCAAAACGGTCGAGGCGATCGATTTGGCCAGCAAATAAACGGTCTTGGGGTTTGTTGAAACGAATATTGTGGTTCAGCAGGGTTTCACGCAGTGTAGCTTGCTCGCCTGTCTCACTGTGAATGCCGTGATAGATCACTATCCCGTCTTTCTCGGTCAATTCACTGACCGCAAGGCTCCAGCCTTCATGGCTTTCAACCGAATCGCCGGGATTGTATATAACGCGTGTCAGAGGGGCTTCTGCTCGGGAGAACATGCGGTTCTCACCCGTGGCAGGGAATAATACAGTGACCATACGGCCTTCTACTTGAACCACAGTTCCTAAACCAAGCTCTGACTCGGTATCACTTATCCAACGTTGACCTAAGGCGAACGGCATCTTAAATTCTCATTTCTAGGCGGACTCTAACAAAGGGCGCGTATGTTATACCAATACTCGTGATATTTAAATCGCCCTCTCACCCGTTAGAGCCTAATTCCCAGAGTGCTAGATTACAAATTGTACAAGCGACAAAATTGTCATGCCAGTACATGAAACTGTCACGCTAATGTCACATCCGCGGTTATACACTGCTTCGAGTCTGTAAGGTAAACAATGGTTGCTGTATTGTTATCTTGTGAGTTTGGTGCCAATATCAACTTATGGTTTAAGTGCGAGTAAAGTGCTATCAACTTGAACCTTATGATCATTCTTTGCCATATGCTTAGCCAGTAATAGGAGCCGTGTAACTTTTATTGAGACTCAAAAGTGTGTTTAAACTTTAATGAAGCACTCTGGAGGCGCCATGGAACAAGACGACAGAAAGTTGTTTGTACTGGATACCAATGTGTTACTACATGAACCTTTGGCGATCTATTCGTTTAAAGAGCACGATGTGGTCATTCCGATGACAGTGCTAGAAGAGTTGGACCAGATTAAAGATCGAAAGAGTGATGTGAGTCGTGATGCTCGGGTTGCTATCAGGGCATTGGAAGATACCCTAGGCGGTGAAACTACCCCTGAGCAGATTATCAATGGCGTCCCTTTACCCAGCCGAGAGGGTCATGCCGATGCCGTCGGTTCGCTCTCAATTTTCCCTGATCACCTTGTCGATTTTACCTTAGGCGCACTGCCAGGAGATGGAAACGACAATCGCATTATCAATACCGCGCTACATCTACAAAACCTACATCATCCCCGTACCGTTGTCTTAGTCACCAAAGATATCAATATGCGCCTTAAAGCCAAAGGTGCGGGTATTCAATTGGTTGAGGATTATCGAACTGACCAGTTGATTGATGATATCCGCTTCCTCAGTAAAGGCTTTTACCAGTTTGAAGGTAATTTTTGGGAGCACTTGAACAAGGTCTCCACCGAGCGCCACGGTAGACATACAGTGCATGAAGTACCGCTCAAAGACCTCGAAAATGATAATTTTTATATCAACCAATATCTTATCGACACAGAGTCTGATTTTTGCGGTCGTGTTATCGAGCGCACAGACACCCATTTACATATTTTAGATTTAGGCCGTGAGCGGGTGAAAAACCTCGAGGCATGGGGTGTTAAACCTAAAAACGTCTATCAAGGCATGGCATTGCAGGCGCTGCTCGATCCCGATATCGATCTGGTTATCTTAACCGGCCCTGCGGGTTGCGGTAAAACCTTGCTCGCCATGGCGGCGGCGTTGGAACTGGTGGTCGAGCGTAATCGCTACGACAAAGTGATTGTCACCCGAAACACCCCTGAAATCGCCGAATCTATAGGCTTCTTGCCCGGCACGGAAGAGGAGAAGATGATGCCGTGGCTGGCCGCGATTACCGATACGCTCGAAGTGCTGCATAAGAATGATGTGAATCCCACGGGTAGCATGAACTACATCATGGAGAAGGCTAACATTCAGTTTAAGTCGATAAACTTTATGCGCGGGCGGTCGATCCAAAACTCTATAGTGCTATTAGATGAATGCCAAAACCTCACGGCCTCGCAGATCAAAACTATGATCACCCGTATGGGCGAAGGCACAAAACTGATTTGTTGCGGTAACTTAGCGCAAATCGACTCTAACTACTTAACCGCCTACCCCATTCTTATTTTATTTCAATTATTGTTACTGCGGCGAGTTTACTGGTCTAGAGTGGTGGTAACAGGAATGTTGTCTAAATTCTCAAAAAAACCTAGTAAAAATACTCGTAGTATTCTGCATTTGTTACCCAAGAGAACATATGCATCTTCTAATGCAATGAAACTAGCAGAGGTGGCGTAATGATTACACGGACAAATATTCCACGCGTTCTAGATACATCTGCTCTAGTACATGATCCCAAATCGCTTTTATCTTATGAAGATGATATTTACATTTGTCTTACTGTTCTAGAAGAGCTCGATAATTTGAAAGAGCGTCGGGACAAATCTGTAAGTGCAGATGCTCGTGTATGTATTCGAATGCTTGAAGATCTCGTTAGTGGACATGAAACAGAGCAGTTGGAGAATGGCATCCCTCTTCCCACAAGCGAAAATGGAAGAAGGGGAAAATTGTTTATAGGTATTGATACAAACATAGAAATAGAGCAGTCGCTTCGGCATGGAATCGGTAGTGAAGCTGACAACCGTATAATAAATTTCGCATACCAATTGCAAAAGAAACTTGCTCAATCAGTGTCGATTGTTACTCGTGATATTAATATGCGTCTTAAGGCTCGTACCGTTGGTATTCGAGCTGAAGATGTTTCTGTCGACAATTCAATTGCGGATATTGATTTGCTGTATAGCGGTGTTCAGGCATTTGAAGGTGATTTATTTACAAGACTGAAAAGTGACAGTGACTTTAAGTTATCAGGTGATGTGTATCGCTTAGATAAGAGTTTATTTAACAACGATGTACAGGTTAATATGTACTGGTACGATGCAGCTGAACACATCGGATTAATTTCAGAAGTTACAGCTGATTACGTTTACACAAAACTACTTCCGCGTAAACTAAAGAAAGTCTGGGGAGTGTTGCCTAAAAATCCTCGACAAGCAATAGCTTTACATCAGCTTACTGATCCATATTATGATTTAAATATTCTACTTGGACCTGCTGGGAGTGGTAAGACTTTCCTTGCAGTAGCTGCTGCACTTCATCAGGTGCTTGAAGAGAAAAAATATAAGAAAATAGTTGTTGTCAGGAGTAGAGATTTTATGGATGAAGATCCAGGTTTTTTACCTGGAGATCTAAAAGAAAAATCTATGCCACTTTTAGCAGGGATTACTGACGCGTTAATCTCAATGCACAGTGATGACAGCAATGAACTTAACACTTATTCTACTATTGAGCACATAATTGAAAAGGCTAACATCGAATTCACCTCCATGGCATATTTTAGAGGTCGTTCTCTAGATGATGCATTTTTGATTATCGATGAAGCTCAAAATATGACTCGCGCACAGATGAAAGGTATGTTATCTCGCGGAGGTAAGAATTGTCGTACGGTAGTGCTTGCTAACCTTGCGCAGATAGATGATAAGTTTGTCTCGGTAGCTTCAAGTGGTGCCAGTGCTGCAGTGTGCGTATATCGAAATTATGAAAAAGGTTCAGTGCTAATTTTTGATGAAGTGGAGCGTAGTTCTCTTGCTGAATTTACTGAAAAAAATTTTTAGTAGGGTTATTATCAATAATTTTATTGTCATCCCCAAACTACCGCCTCTGGCGGTGGTTATTGTTCCTTGAGGCTATAGCCTGCATTACGCCCATGCTAAAAGAGACTTCTTATTCACCACAAGTAAGAGGAAACGAAAAGCATGGGCGATTAAAGAAGTTCATCACATGTTTATTGGTGTTGCAAATATCATATAGTTTTGACTCCTAAGTACCGTTTTAAAATGTTAAAAGGAAACCTTGGTAAGGAGTTATACAGGTCAATTTATATCTTTTGCAATATGAAGGGTTGTGAGGTTTTAGAATTAAACGTTCAGATAGACCACGTTCACTTGGTAGTGATAATCCCGCCGAAGCTGTCAGTATCAACGCTGATGGGAGTATTGAAAGGAAGAAGTGCGATAAGGCTATTCAATAAATTCCCCCATGTACGTAAAAAGCTATGGGGCAATAGCTTTTGGGCCAGAGGTTATTTTGTAGATACAGTAGGTGTTAATGAAGAAATCATTAGACGATATGTGCGCCATCAAGATAAACAAGATCAGGAACATGAGGCTCAATTGTCGTTGCAGATGATGTAGGTTCTTGGAATAGCCCCTTCCAGAGGCAAGTCAAAGCCGCCTTCTAAGAAGGCGGATTCTTTACTGAATTAAAAGATTTGAAAAACTGATAAGCAGACTAACACTCACTTGATAACTTCTTAACTATTCGAATTATCGCTAGATTCAACATATTTCGATTTAGCGTTATCGAGGCTGTTCATAATTCTGTGTCATTTCAGTAAAATATTCAAAAACAGGAATGAGGCAAGAGCTATCAAAGATGCAATCCGCGAGTCGGCCAATTACACTTTGTCGACACCCCTTAATTACTCTTACCTATGATTCTGCAACATTTTACTGACTTGGAAGGCATGTGGCTGTAATGCTGTTTAGTAATGGATGAAGTGATTTTTTATTGGCTAAAATATTTAACACCAGTGGTGCAAGTTCAATTAGTTGCATTGCATAGTGGTCCTTTTTGCCGTCAATTGGATAAATGTGAAATTTCGCTAGTTCACGTCTTACAATCGATTCAACCCGCAGTGCGTCACCAGTTTCAGGCCGAGAGTTCAGAGTAACAATCACTCCTAAGTCGTCGGCTTTTACACGATAGTTACTGCGGTCCGCACTGCCGATTTTGGCGATTTTATGTGGATAAACATTTTTGATGTAAAAATAGGGGCTTTGGCGTATCTCTGAGGTTAACTTCTCGACATATTGAATGTTTTTAATGAAAGCTACAGACGGTAACCATGCTCGAATTTGTCGAGGGCTCTTCAAATCCTGCAGACAAAATTCATGAATGATTAATTCTAATGCAGACTGATTGATAGCATTAGGTTGCAATGATGATAATGTTCGGCCTAGGTATTTGAGTAATCGACCATGACGAACAGGAGTATCGTGTGACACCGGAGCCTGAATAATAAGGCTAGGATATTGACTTAATAAATTTAATAGTTTGGGAGAGGGCCAGTTTCGTTTATCGCCCACTTGATAATCGCCATTTGTGTTCCACTTTTGATACAAAATATCGCGGACAGAGATCCCACGGTGTTCCATGAGGGTTCTTAATGCCTGAGAAGGAGCTCCGGGCGTTGGATATATCACTAATTCGCTATTTTCAGTCAGTTTAACCTTACAATTGATTCCATTTACGACTGGGAGAGATAGTTTTTTGGCAACTCCCCCAACAATGTCAACCCCCTGTTGTTTATAGGTGCATAAATTTGATGCAGTGAGTTGCTCACCAGTTAATAGCTGTATGACGTCACAAATCAGTCTGCTGGATATGCAGTTCAAGTACGTTTTTAACCCAACTGCTTTTGAAATTCTGTGGGTTAAGTATTCGCACAGTGCCTGATAGCGGAAAACTGAACGCTCTATCTCTAGCCTATCGCAGACAATTTGCCATTTGGTATCGCCACCAGACATGTAATCACTAATCATTGCAATATAGTCGGCTCAGCATGTTGTTTACGAACGTACATAATCACCTCTGGGCAGAAATTAGTGACTACACTATGGTCATTGATAAAAATGGATGCTACGTGCATAGCCTGTTTGAATGTGAGGGATTGTTCAAACTGATGAATTATTCCCCGTATGCGATTGTCGGTACGGATATTCAGAATGGTCTCTATGGAGTTAAATAAATATTGGTATGACATACTTGGTGAACGGATTGGCCATATCTCTGACGTAATTGGATACAAACTAATCCCAAGCATGATTCCACATATTGGGCATCCACAATCTGCAAAATATTGCAACACTGCTTGAGATATAGGACCTGGAGCATTTAGATTAATAGTACTGAAATGAGTTTTTGACCAAGTAAAAAGTTCTCCGTCTGTTTGATGCATTTGCATCAGAAATTCTCTCTCGCAGTCTTGTTGTATATCTGTAGGAAGTAAACCAGTAAAGTCAACATGGCAATGGATCTTCATAATGTCACAGATCCTGTTTTGTATTTTCAATGAAACAGGTTCCTTGCATTAATGCTGGCTCGTCTAGCTGGATAATTAATGATTGCCATGGCATGACAACTAGGCGATGTCCCAACACCTCGATAAGGTTGATAGGTGAATCATTTGAGCCAAGTTCGTCTGAGCAGGCCAAAATGAGAGTATTTGAACCATCGACGATGATAGCAGTCCATGAAGAGCCATTTTCAATTGAGAATTTCGTTTTTGCTATTGTAATTGGACCATTAATTCCTCGATGAAACGCTAACCATTTCGAATCCAACAGGATGATTTCATGAGGCCTGTCACTAGGCAGCGACGGCAGAGCAATGAGTGCTTCTTGACCTATATTAGACATATTTTCCATCTAGCTATCCTAAGATTATCAGCCACTGTATTCTCAGTATAGATGAATAACGTTAATGTCAAATCAAAATGATTCGACATTTTTAGTTGTGACCTGTTAACGTCTCATGTCTTTGAGATCATTTGACTATTCACTGAAGACAGGTATTCATCATATATCCGCGTTTTTTTAGCGCTAATTATTTTATACTTACCACTAATTCAATCGCTGAACAGTCGTGGAAATTTATAAAAATGAAACAAAGAATTATAGTAAAAGCCAATATTTTCAAAGCACTAGGGCATCCAACGCGATTATGGATGGTAGAGCAACTTACACAGGGTGAGAAATGTGTATGTGAATTTGTTGAGGGCGTCGACGTTGATTTTTCGACAATTTCTAAGCACTTATCCGTTTTGCGCCATGCTGGAATTGTGGATATGGAAAAACGAGGTAAGCAGATTTTTTATCGTCTCACCATGCCATGCTTAATGACATCGTTACATTGCATTGATGGTTTATTAGATCTACAAATTCAGAAGCAGATCGCATTAATTGAGTAGTTTCAGACCTATCATTTGGTTAAATGGCAAAATAACAAAGTAACCAAATAAGGATCAATCATGGAAATTAAAATTCTCGGTACGGGTTGCAGCAAGTGTCAAAAATTGGCAGAGGCTACTAATGCTGCTGCGCAGGCACTTAATCTTGATTACCAGCTAACTAAAGTGACTGATATTGAAAAAATTATGGCCTACAACGTGATGTCGACACCGGCGTTGGTGGTCGACGAGCAAATAAAGCTGACGGGACGGCTTGCCAGTGTCGATGAGATCATGACCTTGCTTAAATCCCATACGGCTTAATGGCATAAAGGAGTCGGCATGAACGCTAAAAAAATTGTCCGCTACCTGCTGCTCACTGTGGTTTGTATAGGCTTAGGGTTGGTTGGGTATCAGCAATTTGGCACGATAAACGATGCTAATACAAACAATGCGGATATCGCTGCCAGCGTGTCCCCTCAATTAAAAAATGGGCTGAATGTTTATTATTTTCATGGTAATCAGCGCTGTACAACTTGTGTTCGCATGGAAAAGTTCACTCAGTCTACTGTGATGAATCAGTTTTTCAAGCAAGTGCGCGATGGTGAAATGCAGTTAAATTTGGTGAATGTCGATTTGCCTGAAAACCAGCATTATATCGATGATTATCAGTTGGTATTTCGTACCGTGGTGATTGCTAATACTCAAAATGGCGTGGACACAGATTGGCGCCGGTTAGACCGTGTGTGGGAGCTTGCCAACAACGAGCTGGCATTCAGCCAATATTTGACTGAAGAGATTAACGCAATGGTTAATCAAACTCAGGCAAATCAAACCCTCGCGGCGCCATCTCCCAAGGAGCTCCCCCATGGATGAGTGGGCAGTCATGCTGTTATCGGCCTTTTGGTTTGGCATTTTAACTTCTATAAGTCCCTGTCCTTTGGCCACCAATGTGGCGGCCATTTCCTATATCAGTAAAGGAATACAATCGCCTTATCGGGTAGTGGGTACTGGGCTTGCCTACACGATAGGGCGCATGCTGAGTTATTTGGTGATTGGTGTGATATTGGTAGGCAGTTTGCTCTCGACAATGACATTATCCGTCGCGCTTCAGAAATATATGAACCTACTATTAGGTCCGATTTTGATATTGGTGGGGATGTTTTTGCTGGAGTTATTGACGTTGCGTCTACCGGGTGATGGTGCCTTAATCGAAAAATTAAAGTCTAAAATCAACCCTCAGGGATATGTAGGAGCTTTACTGCTAGGCGTGTTATTTGCGCTGTCATTTTGTCCGACTTCCGCCGCGCTCTTCTTTGGTTCGCTGCTGCCGCTTGCACTAGAGTCACAATCGAGTATTGCACTGCCAGCGATTTATGGTTTAGCGACTGGGCTGCCGGTTTTAGTTTTCGCTATTTTGCTTGGCGTTAGCGCCCATCGTGTTGCTAAAGCCTACAACCATATTTTGACGTTTGAGCATTGGGCCAGAAAAATCACTGGCGTGGTGTTTATCATCATTGGCGCCTATTACGCTTGGGTGAATATTTTCGTTCCATCTTTGTTTTAGCATAATTTTATTCCTAACAATGCTTATCTTGTGAGGTCCTTCCTGTGAAAAAAACGTTGGTGTTAATAGTTGGAAGTACCTTTATTCTATTAATTGGGATAGTAGTTTGGGGTCTTAATTTTTCCTCAAAAACACAAGATGCTGAAAGTAAATTAACGGCAGAGATGATGGCTAAGTCAACGTCTAAAAAGTCGCAACTACCTCCTGCAGTTAGCCTTTTTAAAGTCACAAATCAAACGTTTAGCCAGTATATTGTATTGACCGGAACAATTGAGCCAACAAAAGTGGCGAGTTTGGCCTCTCCGGCAGAAGGTCCGATTCTTAATCTTGTGGTGCGTGAGGGGGATACTGTTAATTTAGGACAAGAGATTTTACGCATTGGTCGAACTCATGCGGCTGATTCTCTTCAAACATCTGCCGCTGAAGAAGTACGTAAACAAGTATTAAATTTAAAGCGTATTGAAACTTTAGTTAAGCAGCATACTTTACCTGAGGAGCAGTTAGACGAAGCACTATCATCATTAGAAAAAGCGAAGGCGGCATTGAGCCAAGCAAAACAAGCCCTTAATGATTACATAGTGACCGTGCCTTGGTCAGGGATTATATCTAAAGTCTTGGTTTCAGATGGTCATTTCGTTATACCCCGTAGTCCCTTGGTTGAAATGTATGATCCAGATAGTTTGGTATTGCGATTTAGCGTCGCAGAAGCCCAAGCTTTAGTGCTTAAGAAGGGGCATAAAGTTAAAGCGACTTTTGATGGGCTTGCTGGGCAGGAATTTGAATTAGAGATTATTCGAGCTTATCCCGATTTAGATAGAAAGTTACGTACGCGTCTTTTTGAGGCGTCGCTACCTGCAAATAAGTTTATTCCTGGTATGTTTGCGCGGATCCGAGTCGTACAGCAGGAGCACAAAAATACTCTTGTCATACCGATTGATACGCTTCAAGTGCAAGGAAAAGACAAAAGTGTGTTTGTAGTGACAGATAATATTGTCACTCGACGATTAGTCGAAACCGGTTTAGAGCAGGATGATCAAATTGAAGTGTTATCGGGACTGAAAGCAGGCGAGAAGATCGTTCTAACTGGCATTGAACGGGTGAAAAATGGCTCTGCAGTAAGAGTATTGGAGCAACCCGCTGAAAACAATAGCGCGGGTGTTGTAAAATGATCATTAAAGCCGCGATTTCTCGTCGAATTTCAACGGCTGTATTGGCTTTCGGTTTAGCTATTTTTGGGGCGCTAAATCTGAATATGCTACCTGTCGATTTCTTACCTTCGGTTAAATATCCTCTGATAAAGCTATCGATTATTTGGCAGGGGGCGACACCTGAAGATATAGATCAAAATCTAGCCGATCCTATTGAGCGTGAACTGGCCTCCGTGGACGGCCTAGATTATCTTTCATCTAGCGCTATTGAGGGCTTATACCAACTGGATGTCAATTACCGTTACGGCGTTGATGTTGATGTTGCTTATCAAGATACGTTAGCGGCATTTAATCGTTCAACCAAAAATCTTCCCGTTGATATTGAAGCACCCGTCATCATCAAAGCAGATCCGTCACAATTACCGATAGTACAAGCGGTGTTTGAATCGGAAAGTATGGATTTGACTCAGCTACGTACTTGGATTGACTCATGGTTAACTCAGCGACTTTTATCCGCCAGTGGTGTGGCTGCCATTGATGTGGCTGGCGGTCTTGAGCGTGAAATTCGTATTTTTGTGGATGATGAAAAGCTAGAAGCCCATGGATTAGACCTTACCACGTTAGAACGAGTTCTTTCAGCAGAGAACTTACAACGAGTAGGCGGGAGAGTGACAGGCAAATACCGTGAGAATATTGTGAGGGTAATGGGTGAGTTTAGCCAATTAGCCGTTATTCAAGATCTCGTATTAAGCCGTGATAGTAGCGGTAGTATTGTTCGCATTAGGGATGTGGCTGAGGTTAAAGATAGCCACGAAGACATTCGTATGCTGACCCGCTTAAATGGTCATCCGGCGGTTAAAGTTAATGTGATTAAACAAGCCGACGCTAATACTGTCACAACGGTAGATAATGTTGAGGACCGTTTAGCTGATTTAGCGCCATCTTTTCCTAAGGATATCAAATTCACTTTAGTTGAAAACCAAGCCGATTATATCAATGATTCTATCCGTGGAGTTCGTAACACGGCCTTAGAGGCTATGGCGCTTGTTGTACTGGTATTATTCGTATTTTTAGGTAACTCAAGGCAAGTGTTAATTATTGCGATAGCCTTGCCATTTGCATTATTGGTGAATTTCTTTTTAATGCACCTCGCAGGCTTTTCACTCAATATTTTTTCCCTTGGTGGCCTTGTCGTTGCGATTGGGGTGCTACCCGATACATCAATTATTGTGGTTGAAAATATTTCCCGGCTGCGTAGTTTACATGATAAGGCTAACCCACAATCCATCTCCGAGGAGGCAACACTGGAAGTGGGTGGGGCGATTATGGCAGCGACAGTGACCTTTATAGCGCTGTTTGTTCCTTTTTTACTCGTGCCAGGGCTAATCACCTTACTATTTAAAGAGTTAGTCCTAGTTATTCTTGGTTTGATGATCATTGCGGGTCTTGCCGCTATCACACTGACACCCATGCTAGGTGGCGTGTTATTAAAAGCCAATCAACGCGAATTTGCCTTCAGTGAGAAAATTAACCATGGCTTACGCTGGGCTTATGGCGCCTTGTTGCATAGCGCATTGCAATTTAGGTTAACCACTATATTTATATTTATTGGTGTTGCAATCGGTGGTGTGTTGCTGTTTAAGTCCGCAGGGTCTGAATTTTTTCCTGCCGTTGATGATGGTCGTATAGTCGTTAAAATTCGAATGCCTGCGGGGGCGAATTTAGCTCGCATGGATGCCATAGCACAGCAAGTTGAGGCATTAGTGATCGGCGATCAGCGAGTTAGCAGTGTTTTTGCACTTTCAGGGGGGGCGGTCAGGGGACTGTATACCAATAAAATTGGCAATGAAGGTGAAGTCGATATTGAACTTGTCCCGTCCAGTGAACGTAAAGTCACTACTACGGAATACATTAAAGAATTACGTCCTAAGGTGGCTAAATTGCTAGCTCCGGGGGCGATATTAGCGGTCAATCAGGCAAAGATGCGGGGTATTCGCTCTGTGGGACAGGCCGAAATTGAAGTTGAAATTAATGGCTCAGAAGTTGATACACTTTTTGATGTGGCGAATAAATTGGCGGCAAAATTAGCCGAAAGGCCGGAATTAACCAATGTCTATGTCTCGCTTGATTCCTCGAAGCCTGAATGGCAAGTTGATATTGACAGGACTCTGGCCGCCGAACATGGCTTATCTACTAAGGAAATTGCCCACGTTCTTAACGGCTACATTAATGGAAGTGTACCGACACGTTATCGAGAGGCGAGTGAGTTGTATGATATCCGAATCATTATGCCTGAGTCACAGTTACGGTCGCGCTCTGATGTTGAAAATATTTCTATAGCCACGCCTTCTGGTCATTATGTGCGCCTTAAAGACGTAGCTAAAGTGACCGCAGCAACTGGTCCTGTTGAAATAATTAGAAAAAACCAGATAAAACAAGTGATTGTACGTTGTGATCCGTCAGCAACGGATCTTAACTCAGCAAAAGAGTTGGTCACTAATACTCTTACAGAGACAACTTGGCCTACGGGATACACTTATTCGATAGGCGGTAAGGCATTGCAAATGACGCAAATGCAAACAACAGTGCAAAGTATTCTGGGCTATGCAGTATTTTTTTCCTTCATTGTCTTAGCGGTGCAATTTAATAATCTTCGGCTTCCTTTGGTGATCCTATTTGCCGCTCCTTTTTGCCTTACCGGTATTGGATATGGGCTCTTCTTCGCGAGCCAACCTTTTGGAGCTACCGTGATCATTGCGGCTATGATAGTGCTCGCAGCTAATGTTATTGATGGGGTGCTACTAATCCAAACTGCTGAACGTCAAAAACAGCAGGGTATCACTTTGCTCAAGGCGACATTCGATGCAGGTTTGAGCCGCCTTCGGCCTCGATTGATGACGGTATTACCCGCAGTGTTGGGATTTATGCCGTTAGCATTTGCATTTGAAGAAGGAGGTGAATTATTGCGCCCGATGGCAGCTGCTGCCATCGGAGGCTTGTTATTGAACGTTTTTGTCGCACTATTTCTAGTGCCTGTTTTGTATACTTTTATGGCATCTACGCCAGAACCAACATCCATAGATGTTGCTTAAGTTTTAGTCTGGTTATGAATGTGTTCATTAGGTAAAAAATGCCTGTAAAGCTGATAGTTTTGCAGGCATTTTCGATTCTAGAGCCATTTAAAGCGCAATCTATACACGGAACATTATTGAGCGACTCTTTGTCCATTAGCATCAATAACCACTTCACCGTCTTCCTTAGTAAAAGCGCCCAGTTGGGGATTAGGTAACATATCCAATACCTGTTCTGAGGGGCGACACAGGCGGGTGCCCAATGGCGTAACGACGACGGGACGATTGATTAGGATGGGGTGCTCGAGCATAAAATCGATTAATTCACTGTCGCTAAACTTATCTTCACTTAAGCCTAATACGGTAAAGGGCTCAACATTTTGCCGCAGTAAACTGCGTACCGAAATACCCATCTCCGCAATCAGTTGCAGCAGAGTTTGTCGGCTCGGTGGCGTCTCAAGGTAGAGGATTATAGTCGGTTCAACCCCTGAATTGCGGATAAGGCCTAAAGTGTTGCGCGATGTGCCACAGGCTGGATTGTGGTAAATCTTAATGCTGTCATCAATCATATTAGTCATAACATGTCTCTGAAAAATAATCGCTTATAAATTTATCCATAGGCACTAAACAGATGCTCTAGTGCCCATGGACGAAGATTAGAAGGAGAGGCGCAGCGCCAGTGCCGCTAGGGTGACAAATAGCACAGGTAGCGTCATCACTATGCCGACGCGGAAATAATAACCCCAGGTAATATTGATATTTTTCTGCGCCAGCACATGCAGCCATAGCAGGGTTGCTAAACTGCCGATGGGGGTGATTTTGGGACCTAAATCGCTACCAATTACGTTCGCGTAAATCATGGCCTCTTTAATCACGCCAGTTGCATTGCTACCGTCTATCGACAGGGCGCCGATTAACACTGTGGGCATGTTGTTCATGATGGAGGATAAAAAGGCGACCAAGAAGCCTGTGCCCATAGTGGCAGCCCAAAGCCCTTGTTCTGCCAAGCTATTTAATACGCTTGATAGGTAATCGGTTAAGCCTGCGTTGCGAAGACCATAAACAACCAAATACATGCCGAGTGAAAAGATCACTATCTGCCATGGCGCGCCGCGCAGTACCTTAGTGGTATCTATGGCATGGCCTTTTTTCGCGACAACAAACAGGATCAGGGCACCCACGGCAGCGACTAAACTCACGGGCACACCGAGCGGTTCTAAGCCAAAAAAACCCACCAAGAGTAAGACTAATACTCCCCAACCGGTTTTAAAGGTATTGAGGTCGCGAATGGCGGCCTTAGGTTCACGTAGTTTTTCTAGGTCGTAGGTCGCGGGAATATCTTTGCGGAAAAACAGATGCAGCATGACTAAGGTGGCACTAATAGCTGCAATATCGACGGGCACCATCACAGAGGCGTATTCGTTAAAACCTATGTTGAAGAAGTCCGCCGAAACAATATTGACTAGGTTAGAGACAATTAACGGCAAACTTGCGGTATCGGCAATAAAACCCGCCGCCATTACAAAGGCTAAGGTTGCTCCGGCGCTAAAGCCCAGAGCCAGTAACATAGCAATCACTATGGGGGTGAGGATCAGCGCCGCGCCATCATTGGCAAACAATGCGGCAACAGTAGCGCCGAGTAACACTATGTAAGTAAAGAGTAAACGGCCACGACCTTTGCCCCAACGGGCCACATGCAGCGCGGCCCATTCGAAAAATCCCGACTCATCTAATAATAAACTGATGATGATCACGGCAATAAAGGTGGCGGTCGCATTCCAGACAATATTCCATACCACAGGAATATCCCCTAAGTGCACCACACCCAGTAGTAGAGCCAATACGGCGCCCAAGGTGGCACTCCAACCTATGCCTAATCCCTTAGGCTGCCAAATTACTAACACGATGGTGAGAACAAAAATTGCCCCAGCTAACCACATACAAGCTCCTAAAAGGGCAGATACCGTCTACCCGTAACCATAAAATAATGCCCATAAGGATACATTAATGCTGTTTTGCCAGTAGGCTTAATCGCGTAATACCAATGGGTTCTTCTTGCTGCAATGGGATTAATGCCAACCGAGAGGCTAAGCCCTGTTGCACTTTCTCTATTTGCACCAGTTCATGGCGAGCACGTACTTTTAATAATGGCGAGGTCGTTCTGGCAACGGCGAGGCTATTATTGATAAGCCATGCCCAAGGTTCAATCCCTGCGCGGCGCAAATCTTCCTGCAAATTCGCGGCTTCGAGCACAGGGGTAGTTTCGGGCAAAGTGACCAATAATACTTTAGTGCGCTCTTTGTCTTGCAACTGCATCATTGGCGTTGAATAGTGAGTCGTTTCTCCCATACGTTTAGCGACTTCACGGTGGTAGGCGCCGGTAGCGTCAAGCAGCAATAAGGTATGCCCCGTTGGCGCGGTATCCATTACCACAAAGCGTTTCCCCGCCTCGCGGATAATGCGCGAAAAGGCTTGGAATACGGCAATTTCTTCAGTGCATGGCGAACGTAAGTCTTCTTCTAACAAGGCTTTACCTTGGGTATCTAACGCTTTGCCCTTCGTTGCTAACACCTGTTCACGGTAGCGAGTGGTGACTTCGACGGGATCGATTCTGCTGACTTGCAAATTCGCCAATTGACCATGCAGCGTTTGTTCTAGATGCGCGGCAGGATCTGATGTGGTCAAATGCACATCTAAGCCCAGCTCTGCCAATCTGACCGCAATGGCGGCGGCCAGCGTAGTTTTCCCGACACCACCTTTGCCCATGAGCATGATAAGGCCATGGTCCTGCTGCGCGATTTCACTGATTAAACTATCCAGTGTTGGCACTTGGGGCTGACTGTCTTGCTTACATTGGTCTTGCTCATCCATTGCGGGTAAATCTATGTCTTCTGCAGGCATAAAGAGTTGGCGTAATGGCGCAACGCCTACCAGGTTCATCGATTGAAGTATCAGCGTTTCGTGAGGTAATGCCGTGAGAATGGGGGATAAATTGGTGAGCACCGCTTGTTCACGTTGGTAGAGTGCTGAGGCAAGGGGATCATTGAGTGCTGCGCCTTTGGGCAATACGCCGTTAATCACCAGATATTGATTCTTAAGGCCCACTTGGCGCAATTCTTGGTGAGTGCGCTCCACTTCTATCAGGGTGGATTGCTGTGGACGCGCAACTAAGATCAAGCGTGTTTTGTCGGGATTGGCCAGTGCAGCTAATGCTTGCGAGTAGCGTTCCGCCTGTTTTTCGAGGCCCGCTAATGGGCCAAGACAGGAAGCGCCCTCGGGGTTAGTCTCGATAAAGCTGCTCCAAGCCCCAGGGAGTTGTAACAGCCTAATCGTATGCCCCGTTGGTGCGGTATCAAAAATAATATGATCGAAATCTTGCAGTAGCGATG
>NZ_JAKKRO010000054.1:0-33463 GCF_025654235.1 Shewanella sp. SM32
CACAGGTATATTTTGCGCACCCTTATCGTTCTTGTGAACGAGGAGCGAATGAAAACGCCAATGGATTACTGCGGCAGTACGTCAAAAAAGGGGTTGATTTGAGGCTAGTGAGTGATGAATTAATCGAATTTGCTCAGAATAGAATTAACTATCGACCCAAAAAGTGTTTGAAGTTTAAGCAGCCTGCCGTGGTGTTTCACCAGTTAGCTGCTTAATTGTCGAGTGTCGCACTTCGGGGTTGAATTCGGGATATTCCTCTTTAAAGAGTCTTTACCTAAGGCTCAACGGGAACATCAAGCCGTTTTCAAATCCTATAAGCATGTCCTGCGCCATAGAGCGTTTCGCGCTTATTTATTTTCATTGATCGCCACCTTTGCCGGTATTGCGGCGTTTGAAGCCATTGCTGGCGTACTCTATGGCCAATATCTCGGACTGACGCCTTTTATGGTCAGTTGCTATTTTGTTGCGCCAATTCCTGGCTACTTACTGGGGGCTCTCATCGCGGGCCGACAGAATAAGCCACAAAGGGTTGTTTACCAAGGTGTTGCGTTACTCGGTGCTGGCGCATTATTTATGTTGATCCCAGGTCTTTTTAATTTAGTAGTTGGCTGGAGTTTACTTATTGGATCAATTTTATTCTTCAGTGGCGCAGGCATGCTGTTCCCTACCCTAACATCTGCTGCGTTAGAGCCATTTCCACGTCAGGCGGGGATTGCGGGCGCATTACTGGGGGGATTACAAAATTTTGGTGCTGGACTCGCCGCATTAACTATGTCTTTAGTGCCTATGGGCGGCCAGTTGAGCATAGGTTTATTAAGTGCTGTAATGGTGGTTTTAGTGATTCTGTCTCTTTATTACGCCAAAGATCAAAATGATACTCACCAGAATTTAATGCCACAGATTTAATGGATATGATTTGAAGCGACAATTCTTGGTTTAAGCCAAATCTATTACCATCAGTCAATAAAAAGCCCACATTGTTGTGGGCTTTTTAAATCGATAAGACACTGTAATAAATCAAAAATACCGATTAATTTATAGCTTCGATAGCTTTAATCGTTACAGAATGCGACGCAGTAAAAAATCAGCTTTAAGGCGACGAATTCTAGTCATGATCTTCTTCACTGGCGCAGGATAGCTCTGTAAGGTGTCGACTTGGCTGTAGTGATATAACCGCTGTGTGTGTTCCAGAATATGTGCCTGCTCGGCTTCAAACTGGGCTTTCCAGCAGCCAATTTCATCTTGGATCAACAAACCATTCTCAAGATCCAGCGCCCAAGCTCTTGGATTCAGATTAGAACCTGTGATCAAATGCTTATTACCGTCGGCACTGATGCCTTTGAGGTGATAACTGTTAATGCCGTGTTTCCACAGATGGATATTTAACTGACCATTATCAATCGCCCACTGTTGGCGTTTAGCGAACTTACGCAATGATTGCTCATACATATAGGGCAAGGCACCTATGGTCGAGAAATCCTGCTCAGGCGGAATATAAAAATCGTTAGCCGTCTTGTCGCCCACAACGATATCGATACGTTTGCCATTGCGTAAATGCTTCGCTAAAGCGCGCACTAAAATGTACGGCGGATTGAAATAGGGCGTGCAAATAAACAGCGAGTCTTTTGACTCTTCCACCAAGGCGACGACCACTTTATTGAGCAAGTTTTTCTTGCGTCCTAGCCCAAGTAACGGCGTGATGCGATTGCCATCACGGGTCTCCTTAAACTGATACTCAGCATCAGACAGTCTCAGCTTAAAGCTACGCATATCCGTCTTTGGTGGTAGCACTTCTTGCTCAGCATCTTGCGTTAATGAACACACAGCTGGATCAGAAATGATATTTTTCTGGATCATCGCGCGCATACTGCGCGCTAATTCGGCAGACTCAATCAAGTGATAACGATCGAAACGGTACTTATCGTGTTGTTGCAAATAGATATTATTGAGACTGGCACCGCTATAAATCACGGCATCATCGATAATAAATCCCTTAAGGTGCAACACACCCATAAATTCACGGGATTTGACGGGTACACCTAAGATATCAATGGGATGTTCGGCTTCAGCCATAACTTTGCGGTACATCAAATAGTTACCGCTATCACCTTTATGGCCAATCAGCCCACGTCTTGCACGGTGAAAATCGACTAACACTTTGATATCAAGCGTTGGATTTGCTGCTTTGGCATCCATGAGGGCTTGTAATATCTCACGACCCGCTTCGTCATCTTCTAAATACAGCGCCGCAATATAAATACTGTGCTTGGCGCTCGCAATACGAGCGAGTAATTCTGCCTTGAAACGGCATGGCGTGAGCAACCACGTTAAAGCCTCGGGTTGAACGGCTATTCCACCAAGCTTATCTAGCAAGGCATCCTCCTTTAAACATGCTGACCACCCCGATAGGAAGCACTAGGGTTCAGTGATAAAAACATCACAGCAATATGTGTTAACTCTGGATAGGCCTCTGTCACTGCCAACCTGATCGTTTGTTCTACTTTAAGATGTATATCAGGGTCCTTAGGGAACCAGAGTAACTCAACTTGGACAAAGCGTTGATCAATTTTTCCATTTCGAAAACTGATGCTTGGGATCCAATCTAATGTGAAACTCTCTGCATTACCTTTACATATATCCGCCAATGACTGCAGTAATGTTTGGCTGAACGCTGCAACGACCGCTTGTGGTAAGCCGCGCATACTAATATGTGGCATGGTTTAGTTGTTACCTAAGAACCTAAAATCGTAAGGGGTAGAAATTACCGACTTCACCTCGTCTCGGCAAGACTTTTCTCCCAAAAGTCTTGTTAAACCTAACGGTTTTGCTGGTAATTTGACCTCACGCGATTTTATTCCACTTCAGTGCACCGATTTACCTAAAAATCTTCTTCATTTATCCTTGCTTGAAATCGCATTTTACGGCGAGTATTCTCGGCATTATTTGCCCGTCCACACAATATTTCGCCCCTAAATAGGGTGATTCTTAACGCTACAAATCAGTCCAAATTTCACTAAACTGCACCCAAAATGTCTGCCAAATCACAAAATAATCTTCAAACCCATTTCATTCACCCCGAATCCAGTGATTTAGCGTAAACTAAACCGCCTATCTGCGATTAGACCACACGATACAAGATTAAGACTATGAACAAAAAAATTCTGCTGACGTTAGCACTGACATTGCTGTTTGCTTGGGGTATTTTCCATTTTAAAACCCAGTTAGGGTTACTCATCCTGCCGTTGTTTATTGGGCTAGTATTGTTTGTTACCCTACGTTTATATCGCTTGATGGAAAAGGATGACGGCAGCAGTGAGGATTAACCGCACACAATACCAACCTAATCTTAATGATGTTTTGATAAAAATGGCCAATAGCTAACATGGAAACGTTACTGAAAACCACTCTATATGCCGGCCTGCTCCTAGCCGCAAGTCATAATATGGCCTATGCAGAGCAACATGATTCTAGGCCGATAAGTGCTCAAACCACTTCGCTTAGCCAAGCAATCAGTAAGATCAGCCCTCGACATTCACAAATCGCCTTACTGGCAATGAATATGTCGAACAATCAAGTGATCTATAGCCAACAAGCTGAGACCTTGTTTATTCCAGCCAGTACCCAAAAGCTGCTCACGGCAGTCAGTGCTATGGCTCAGCTTGGGCCTGATTTTCGTTATGTCACACAATTATGGACAGATGCACCGATACGCAAGGGCCATATCGCAGGCAGTGCTTATCTGCGTTTTAGTGGCGATCCCACGCTGACTCAAGCCGATCTCAAGGCCATTTTTGTCAATCTCGTAAAACAAGGCATTAATCGCATTGATGGACATCTGTATTTGCTCGGCGATAAACAAGAGCAAATGCAAGCTCCCGGTTGGGTATGGGATGACTTAGGTATTTGTTTTGCTGCGCCTGTATCGAGTTATATTATCAATCAAAACTGTGTCTATGGTCAGTTTAGCCCCAGCTCTACCAGCAAACCTTCACAGGTAAGTCTGCGTGCGGGGAGTTATGGAGTTAAAATCAGCAGCGATGCGGTGTTTGATCAAAAGGCGAGCCGCGAATTTTGCCAACTTGATATGGTCAGATTAGGTCAAAATAACTACCATTTACGCGGCTGTTACCCTGGCGGTGAGGCGATACCACTGGCGATTGCGGTCAGCGATCCGTTCAAATTTGCCCAAGATAACCTCACCTCCCTACTTAAAGGCGAGATGTCTCTTGCGGGTAAAGTACAACTCGGCACTAGCTTACCCCAAAAGGCAAAACTAATTGCCAGCCATAGCTCGGCGCCCTTACCTGAGCTGCTCGAGACTATGCTGCTCAAGTCAGATAATTTGATTGCCGATAGCCTTTTTAAGCAACTTGGTAAAAGTTATTTTAAGACCCAAGGCAGCTTTACCAATGGTGCCGCTGCCATGCAGCGAATTTTAACGAATTTAGGCATAGATTTGAGTAACGCCAATATTGTGGATGGTTCAGGATTGTCACGCTATAACTTGCTCAATGCCAAGCAGTTAGCCGCGGTGTTGGCGCTAATCCACCAAGATAGCCGCTTTAGTCCGTTAATCACGAGTCTGCCACAGGCGGGGATCAGCGGCACCTTAAGATATCGCATGGGCTACAACAAGCCGCCGCTTAAACAGCAAATTTTTGCTAAAACAGGCTCGATGCAAGGCGTGTCTAACTTAGCGGGGTTTATCCGTTTGCCCCAGCATAACGATACCTTGTTTGTAATCCTTGAGAATGGCATGAGTCCTGAATTGAAAAATCAACATAAACCCTCATTCAATGCCGAGTTTCTTAAACAATTGATTTCAGTGCTGCAACCGTCATCAACCACTGCGACTGTGAATACTGCGGCTCACTAGAGTCATTAATTAACTGCTACAGAGTAAAAAATTTGCACAAAAAAGCACTGAGTCATCAGTGCTTTTTCAGTTTTTATCTAAACGAATATACCGAAGCCTTGTTAAAACAACTCCGCAGGCATCGCCATAGTCGTCGCATCACCAGCTCTGACTTGAGCGATATGGTAATCCGCTTTTGGCAATAACTTATCAAAATAGAACTTAGCCAAATAGACTTTCTGCTCGGCGAAAGCTTTATCTTCATGATCCGCGACCTTATCGACCATAGCCAACCAGTAGAAACCATACAGGGTGTAACCAAAGGCATCTAAAAAGTCGACCGCACACGCATTAATAAGTGCAGGCTGAGCCACTTTGCGATCATTAACTGACTCGGCAACGATGACCAAGGCATCTAAACGTGCGCATACTGCCGCCACTTTCACCGCATCAACGTGAGTAAATGCGCGCATTTGTGCTTTCAAGTCAGCCACAAATTCATTTAATGCGGCTAAGTTATCGCCAGTGACTTTACGACCGAGGAAATCGATGGCTTGAATGCCATTGGTGCCTTCATAAATCTGAGCGATACGGGTATCACGAACTAATTGCTCAATACCTGTTTCACGAATATAACCATGTCCACCAAAGACTTGTTGCGCCATGATAGTCGCATCTAGACCCCGATCGGTTAAAAATGCTTTCGCCACTGGCGTTAATAAACCCACATAACGCGCCGCTTTGGCCTTAACCTCATCTTGGGCATATTTTGCCAAATCTAGCTGTTGCCCAGTAAACACAGACAAAGCACGGCCCGCTTCTGTCATCGCTCGAATGGTGAGCAACATACGGCGCACATCGCCATGGACAATAATGGGATCAGAATCACTGCCCGTCGGTGAGCCGCCAGCGGCGATGCCTTGATTACGCTCTTTAGCATAATCGGCCGCCATCTGGTACGCCGCCTGCGCACTGCCAAGCCCTTGAATACCTATCGCTAAACGCTCATAGTTCATCATAGTGAACATGCATACGAGGCCACGATTAGGCTCACCAATCAAGAAGCCTTGGGCATTATCAAAGTTCATCACACAGGTCGCAGAACCTTTAAGGCCCATCTTATGCTCGATAGACCCCACTGATACACCATTGGCATTGGCTAAGCTGCCATCGGTATTTACCGATATTTTAGGTACAAGGAAGAGTGAAATCCCTTTGCTATCCGGCAGCTTAGCAAGCACTAAGTGGATGACGTTTTCAGTTAAATCATGATCGCCACCCGTGATAAAAATCTTGCTGCCCGTGATGGCATAACTACCATCATCCTGCGGTAAAGCTCGAGTGCGGATATTACGTAGATCAGAACCCGCTTGCGGCTCTGTCATATCCATAGCACCCGCCCATTCGCCGGAATATAACTTAGGCAAATAAGCTTGTTTCAATTCTTCGCTGCCGTGGGCATTGATACATAAAGCTGCCCCCGCAGTTAACGAGCCATAAAGCGTAAACGCATTACAAGCACTGTAAGCCATTTCGTCGACTAAGATCCCCAGCATCTTCGGCATCCCCATACCACCAAATTCAGGATCGCCACACAAACCAATCCAACCGCCCTGGGAATACTGCTCATAAACGGCTTTGTAGCCATCAGGGGTAATCACTTGATTGTCTTGATGCAACACGCCCTGCTCATCGCCCGTCCGGTTCAGCGGATGGATCAATTCACAACTTATCTTGGCTGCTTCTTCCAAAATGGCATTAGCCGTGTCGATATCGACCATTTCTGCAATCTCAGGCAATTGTGCCCAAGTGTTTGGAGCATCAAATACCTGTTCCAGTAGGAAACGCATATCCGTCAACGGGGCTTGGTAAGGATTCATTGGTAGACTCTTAAACGTAGGATTAAAACAGTTGTTTTAATTTATACCAGTTCACTGTAGAAAACAATCTCATTACAAATACAGCCGCGAATAATATAAAAGTATGCGAGTGTGTGAGCTAAGTATAAATTCAACTCATAAAAAAACCCTTAAGCCTGAACTTAAGGGTCTCTATTTTATAAGCTTTACCACAGTGTTGTCGCAGCGTTAGCTCACAAGCTTGTGGCAATTACCACATTAAATCATCAGGAATTGCGTAATCTGCATAGGGATCATCTTCAACGACCACAGCTTTAGATTCATCCTGTTGCCACAGATAACCACACCACTGCGGCACCAGCAATTTGACTCGTTCGGCCAACTTATGTGGTACTAAGTAACTCTTATCTTCGTAACGTACTATGCCTAACTGCCCTTTAAGCAATTCTGCCTGCAGTTTTTCATCTATGTATAAAGAATAGATTTTATTATCAAGAGTATAGTTAAATTTCACTTCAGCATAAGCTGGGATCTTTATCGCAGACTTAGTGAACTCAGTGATTAAACCGCGCACCTGTCCACGCTCAGATGCCTCTGCAAAACGTTGCTCATTTAGCGCTTTATCTTTTTGCGCCTGCAACCGTTTTTGCTCTGCCACTTCTTGCTTAAAAGCACTTGAGCCATCATCAACTCGAGATTTTTTATCTCGGCGTTTTTGAGTCTTAACGTCGCGAACCTTTTGTTTACTGGCAAGCCCTGCTTTGAGTAGCTGCTCTTGTAATGCATTAGCCATGGATCATTACCTACTTAATTTCTATAAAATCAAAGTTCTCGATTTTGAATATCAATAATCTAAAACCAAACTACATTTTTGCGGCCAGTTCGCCAAGCTCTGTCATCGCTATACTGGCGCCACCAAGTGACCAACCGCCATCAACCGGCAGCACAACTCCCGTAATATAGGAAGCTAATTCAGAGCCTAAGAATAGTGCGGCATTGGCGATATCCTGACCTGCGCCGTTGCGTTTTAGCGGAACGGATTGGGCAACCTTTTGCTGTAATGCGGCGCTGGGGGCAAGGCGATTAAAACCTTCAGTATTGGCGATGGGGCCAGGCATAATCGAATTAATTCTCAGCCCTTCACAGCCCCACTCTAACGCTAAAGTTCGCGTTAGCATATCCACACCCGCTTTAGCCGCACACACATGTACTTGCATTGGCATAGCGATCGAAGCCTGCGGCGCCGAAATCTGGATAATATTGCCATTGGGGCGACGCAGCAAAGGATAAGCATGCTTTAGCACTTGAAAACTGCCGAGCAAATCAATGTCCATCACCGACTTAAAACCATTGGCCGAAAGTTTTGCGGCGCTGGCGGGGAAATTCCCCGCCGCGCCGCTTACCAGCACATCGATAAAACCAAACTCAGAAGCGATTTTATCAAAACCAACGTCAAGGGCGCTAAGATCGCGCACATCAAAACTCACACCCAAATGAATACCGTCAGGATTGGCCTGTTGCAGCTGCAATACCGCGGCATCTATTTTATCTTGACTGCGGCTTGCAACGGCCACATTTGCGCCAGCCTGTGCGAACGCAATGGCAATCGCGAGATTTATCCCACTGGTTCCTCCGACAACGACAACATTCTTACCTTGATAGTTAAACATCGTAGCATTAAACATGGGCGTTCTCCGTGAACAGTGAGATAAGCACTCAGGGTGTGATTCATTATTCTATGCTGTCATTCAAGATACTATTTCAACTTTTATCAATCATATCAAGGATACCAACAAGCGATTCCAAGCCTTTTTTATTTAAACGACGGTCAAACGACTTTCAAACCGCGCTTTAGACGGCTAGTGTGGCATCTATGCCAATGATTGGTGAATCGCTTGCAATGCTGCTAACGGGTCGGCAGCTTTGGTGATTGGGCGGCCAATCACTAAGTAATCAGAACCCGCTGCTATCGCTTGAGGTGGCGTCATCACGCGGTGTTGATCGCCAGCATCACTGCCAACTGGGCGGATCCCCGGCGTCACGAGTTTGAAATCCTGACCTAACAGTGATTTCAAGGCTGTCGCTTCTTGGGCGGAACACACCACGCCATCGAGTCCCGCTTGTTGCGTGAGCTTCGCCAAACGTTGCACATGCTCAAACGCAGGCACATTGATGCCGAGTAATTTAAGATCGTCATCACTCATCGAGGTTAATACCGTAACCGCGATCAGCATAGGCGCTTTATCGCCGTATGGCAGTAAGGCTTTTTTAGCCGCTTCCATCATGGCTAAGCCACCGCTGGCATGTACGTTCGTCATCCATACGCCAAGCTCTGCAGCAGCGGCCACGGCTTTGGCGACAGTATTGGGAATATCGTGAAATTTCAAATCAAGGAATAAATCAAAACCACGATCATGGATATCTTTCACCAGTTGCGGGCCAAACAAGGTAAACATTTCTTTGCCGACTTTAAGGCGGCACATGTTGGGATCGAGTTTTTCTATCAGTTGTAAAGCATGGTTTTTATTATCGTAATCAAGCGCTACGAGGATAGGTTTAGTCGTCATCATCTCTCCAACAGGGTTACACAAACTGTGTATTCTTCTAATAGATTATTCGCCGTCTAGGCCTCGGATCCGTTTAATGCTGCCCCAGTTTTTACAGGAAGGACAATGCCAGTAAAGCGCATGGGAAGGAAAACCACACTCCTTACAACGGTAACTCGGACGGAATTTAATTTGTTGTTCAACGAGCTGCTCTAGCATAGTTAAACTTTGCTTGGCTTGCCCTTCTTCGGCTTGGCGCAAATGCATCTGCATCAAGTGTTGAAAACCTTTCATGGTCGGATGGCGATATAACGCATCGAGCACCATGGTCTCTGCCGCTTTAATCTCATCAAGACTTATCATGTGCTGCGCTAAGGCGACCACCACAGAAGCACCGGCGCCATCGGCCATTGCGCCCGCGAGTAATTCTTGAAAACCTTCTTTATCTTGCGTGTCGCGATAAACTTGTTTGGCCGTTGGAATCGCATCGGCAAAAAGCTCGATATCGGCTTTTTTCAGTTGCAGCAGCATTTGCTTACACTGGGCATAATCTTGAATATCGAGGAATTTTTTCGCTAGGGTCAATAATGCACGACCGCATTGGGGATCTTGCTTCAGCGCTTGCTGCAGCAGTTTAATTTTCTGCGCGTCATCACTGGCTTCATCGGCTAACTGGCAATAGAAATGCGCCGTTAACGGCTTTAAAACTTGCTGACGTTTACGACTCAAACGCTTAGTGATATCAATGGCTTTTTGCCACTCTTTAATCACTTGATAGATAGCAATCAGCTGAGTTTCAGACTCTTCACTGTGATCGTCTTGGCTGACCAAGTTGATAAAGATTTCTTCAGCTCTGTCATAAAAACCTGCTGCTAGATAATCTTTACCCAGCTCCATCATAGCGATGTCACGCTGCTCATTAGTTAATGTAGGCCGCGCGATTAAATTTTGATGGATACGAATAGAGCGGTCGACCTCACCTCGCTTACGGAACAGCGAACCGAGTGACAGATGGGTATCGATGGTTTCATCGTCAACATCTAGCATACTGATAAACAAATCGACGGCTTTATCCGATTCGTTCGACAGTAAGAAATTGAGACCAGTAAAATAATCCCGGCTCAATTGTTTACGTTGATTACTTTGATTCTGCCTTATGCTCCGTCGCCCCATATACCAGCCATAGGCGGCAGCAATGGGAAGCAACAGAAAGAGGATCTCAAGCATATTAGGCGTCTACATCCTGAGGGATTTTAGTGATCACTTGATTTAGTTTCTTTTTAGTTGCCGCTAAACTTAATTTCAAGCGGACAATATAGTAGCTAGCAAATAACCAACTCAAAATAAAACCAGCAAAAAAGACAATCGCTAAGACAACAGGTAAACGATATTCACCCTGTGCGACAAAATAGCTGATGGTCACCACTTGTTCGTTGCGCGCGCCAAAAATCAACGCCAGAATAAATAACAGTGCCACAAGCACAGTTGCTACAAATGATTTCACGCTGCACTCCCTAAACGCGTTTCAATTTAATGATTATCCAAGAAATTTACTAAGCTGACCAGCATTGCCTTGCAATAGATACAAAAAAGCCTCCTAACGGAGGCTTTTTACTATGCGGTCAATCACACATTAACGGCGTCAACACGCTCGCGCAGTTCTTTGCCTGGCTTAAAGTGCGGGACGTATTTACCTTCCAAATCGACTGATGAACCAGTCTTTGGATTACGGCCAGTCCGCGGTGCACGATAGTGAAGCGAGAAACTACCAAAGCCACGGATCTCAATACGATCACCGCTTTCTAATGTTGTTGCCATTTGCTCCAACATTTCTTTGATTGCGCCTTCAACCTCTTTCGCCGACAGCTGCGACTGCCTGGTGGCGAGTTTTTCGATAAGTTCAGATTTCGTCATCCTAGCTATCCCCTATTATCAAGCCAAACACAGTCGCCTAATGGGGAGAGATGTCTCCCCAAACAACAGGCGATTATTTACGAGCTGCTTTAAACGCTTCAGCCATTGCATTGCTAATAACAGCGTCATCTTGTTTGTTCAGAGTCGCCATTACTTCTTTCTCTTCAGCTTCGTCTTTCGCTTTGATTGACAGGCTGATAGAGCGGTTCTTACGGTCAACACCCATGAACTTAGCTTCGATTGCATCACCTACATTATAGACAGTAGATGCATCTTCGATACGCTCACGTGAAATGTCAGCTACACGGATGTAACCTTCAACAGTGTCAGCCAGTTCAACAGTCACACCTTTAGCATCAACAGCAGAAACAGTACCGTTTACGATAGTACCTTTCTTCTTGTCAGCCAAGTATGCGTTGAATGGATCATCTTCAGTTTGCTTAACACCTAAGCTGATGCGCTCACGCTCTGGATCTACAGACAGAACCACTGCATGGATTTCATCGCCTTTCTTGTATTCAGAAACTGCGTCTTCGCCAGTACCGTTCCAAGAAATGTCAGACAGGTGAACTAGACCATCGATACCGCCGTCAAGACCGATAAAGATACCGAAGTCAGTGATTGACTTGATCTTACCAGAAACCTTGTCGCCTTTGTTGTAACGAGTTGCGAAGTCATCCCATGGATTGGTCTTACATTGTTTCAGACCTAGAGAAATACGACGACGCTCTTCATCGATGTCCAGAACCAGAACTTCAACTTCATCACCTAAGTTAACCACTTTAGATGGGTGAATGTTCTTGTTAGTCCAATCCATTTCAGAAACGTGAACCAGACCTTCAACACCTTCTTCGATTTCTACGAAGCAACCGTAGTCAGTTAGGTTAGTAACGCGACCAGTTAAACGTGTGTTTTCTGGGTAGCGTTTGCTGATTTCTAACCATGGATCTTCGCCAAGTTGTTTCAGACCTAGAGACACACGAGTGCGCTCACGATCGTACTTCAGTACTTTAACGTTGATTTCATCGCCAACATTGACGATTTCTGATGGATGTTTAACACGTTTCCACGCCATATCTGTGATATGTAGCAGACCGTCAACACCACCTAAATCTACGAATGCACCGTAGTCAGTCAGGTTCTTAACGATACCCTTAACTGCTTGACCTTCTTGCAGGTTTTCTAACAGTGCATCACGCTCAGCGCTGCTTTCTGATTCGATAACTGCACGACGAGAAACAACAACGTTGTTACGCTTCTGGTCTAGCTTGATAACTTTGAATTCTAATTCTTTGTACTCTAAGTGAGCGGTGTCGCGAACTGGGCGCACGTCAACTAGAGAACCTGGTAAGAAGGCACGGATACCGTTTAATTCAACAGTGAAACCGCCTTTAACTTTACCATTGATGATACCGATTACAGTTTCAGCATCTTCATAAGCTTTTTCCAGAACGATCCAAGCTTCATGACGTTTCGCTTTTTCGCGAGACAGTTGAGTCTCACCGAAGCCGTCTTCAACAGAGTCAAGAGCTACGTCAACTTCATCGCCAACTTGAATTTCTAAAACGCCTTGAGCGTTTTTGAATTGTTCAGCTGGGATTGGGCTTTCAGACTTCAGACCCGCGTCAACCAGTACCATACCGTTTTTGATTGATACAACAGTACCACGAACGATAGAGCCTGGACGGAATTCCAGAGTTTGAAGGGATTGTTCAAATAGATCAGCAAAAGATTCAGTCATGTTTAGGTTACTTTCTTTATTAAACCACTGTCCGTCCTAGACGTGGAGTCAGTCAAATTATCCGTATCATCCTTAATACGAATACCTATCCGGTGGGCTAACTTAGTTAGTGCCGGATAATTTTTGGTTGATAAAGTTAAGCGCAAGCGCTAGCACTTCATCAATACCCTTACCGCTAGTATCGATAATGAGCGCGTCCTCGGCGGGGACTAAAGGAGCCACCGGACGATTCATATCGCGGTCATCACGTTCGATAATTTCACTTAAAAGGCGCTCGATATTAACATCGAAGCCCTTGTCCTGCAACTGATTATAGCGTCTTTGGGCACGCTCTTCAGCTGAGGCGGTTAAATATAATTTTGCCGGCGCACTTGGGAAAACGACTGTTCCCATGTCACGACCATCGGCAATTAATCCTGGCGCCGTTTTAAAGGCCCGTTGGCGACGTAATAAGGCTTCTCTCACCCGTGGAAAGGCAGCGACTTTTGAAGCGGCATTCGAGCACTCTTGGGTGCGAATGTCGTTGGTGACGTCTTCACCTTCCAATATCACTTGAACCGGATCTTTATCATTGCCTGTTAGAAACTTCACATCCAGATGTGCCGCTAACAACGTGATAGACTCTTCATTTTCCAGTTCAACGTTATGATGAATTGCTGCAAGCGCAAGAACTCGGTAAATGGCACCACTATCAAGTAGTTGCCAACCTAGATGCTGAGCCAATAATTGACTAATTGTACCTTTGCCAGCACCACTTGGGCCGTCGATTGTGACTACAGGAGCCCGTTCAGACATACATTCCTCCGCAAAAAATAACCATCATCCGTGAGTTCATCAAGTGAGCCCCCGAAAATGAGCGCGCCGCATTGTACAACAAAAGACAAACAAAATCCGTGGATTTTTTATGAAGATTAGCAGCCGCACAAATACGGCTTGCTATTCTTGACATCGATGGTTGTAACAATGACGAAACAAACAGACTTAGCCTTGCAGGCTAGCAAACTGCTTAAAGTAGTCAGGGAATGTTTTAGAAGTACAGTCAGGATCATTGATGGTGATACCGCAATCGGCAAATGCCAGCATAGAAAAGCACATGGCCATGCGGTGATCATTGTAGGTATCAATTTCAGCGGTGTTAATCACGGCTGGCGGGGTGATTTTAATGTAGTCATTCCCCTCTTCAACCTCGGCGCCCACTTTTCGCAGTTCAGTTGCCATAGCCGCTAACCGGTCGGTTTCTTTAATACGCCAGTTATAGATATTGCGAATAACCGTCGTGCCTTTAGCAAATAATGCGGCCGTTGCAATGGTCATGGCCGCATCGGGAATATGGTTCATGTCTAAGTCGACGGCCGTTAATTGGGAGCCGCGGGCAATAATATAGTCATCGCCCCACTCGATATCTGCGCCCATTTTTTCGAGCACATCGGCAAATTTTACATCGCCTTGAATACTCAAACGGCCCACACCCGTGACTTTGACTTCGCCGCCCTTAATCGCCCCAGCCGCGAGAAAATACGATGCCGATGACGCATCGCCTTCTACCAGTACTTTACCCGGTGATATATAACGCTGGCCAGCAACAATCTCAAAACGGGCATAGTCATGGTTAATGACGTTAACGCCGAACTGCGCCATCAAGGCGATAGTAATATCGATATAAGGCTTAGAGACTAACTCACCTTTGACATGGATATTGACGCTGCCCTTAGCAAGCGGCGCCACCATCAACAAAGCCGTTAAAAACTGGCTCGATAAATCGCCTGCAATTTCAACATCACCGCCATTAAGGCCAGTGGCATTAATCGTCAGCGGTGGGAAACCGTCATTTTTAAGATAAACAATATTGGCACCGAGTTGCCTTAAGGCATCGACTAAATCGCCAATCGGACGCTCTTCCATACGTGGTTCGCCCGTGAGGGTAAATTCACCTTGGCCTAAGGTTAAGGCGGCGCATAAGGGGCGCATTGCGGTACCCGCATTGCCTAAAAACAATTCCTGTGCGGATGCTGAGAAAATCACGCCACCTAAACCATCGAGTTCACACACAGTATTATTTTGCGATAAACGGTAGTTCACCCCTAACTGCTTGAGGGAGGCCAACATGTGGCGGATATCATCTGAGTCGAGCAGATTGGTGAGCGTGGTCGTACCTTGGGCTAAGGTGGCCAATAATAAGGCTCGATTTGAAATACTTTTTGAGCCCGGAATATTGATTTCACCGCGGACTTGCACAACAGGTTCAAGACGTAATTGCTTCATGAATAAATCTTCTTTCTCTATAGGGCGTCATCATCACGATCACGCGGACTGAATACGCAAAATGGCAACTTCACGCTACAGTGCGTCAAGTTAAGATTACAAATAAAAGGAGATTGGGGCCTTGTTGGTGCTTCGTCGTTATAAAATTACCGATTGTCGCTAAGGATTCAACCGTTTTTTCGAGAAAAATGGCATTTTGGTCAGATTATTTGCTGAGATCAGTGTAAAAATAACAAAAACGCAAAATTTAAGCGGTTAATTTATGATTTAACCGTATTTTTGGCAGGCTTTTTTGCCAAGATAACAGGCGTGTAATCACAGTTTTCACTTTAATTACTTTACCTTTCCGCGCTATTCTACCCTCCAAACGATAAATAACGCATATCTGATACGAACAATCACGTTTGCACTATAACCAGAAAGGTAGATGGAGCTATGTTTAACTCACTCATCACAATGCCAGCGGACCCCATCCTTGGCTTGTTAACTCAGTACCGCGAAGACTCTCACCCACAAAAAGTGGATTTAGGTGTGGGCGTTTATAAAGATCCTACCGGCGTTACCCCTATTCTAAGCTGCGTGAAAAAAGCGGAAAAATTCCGTCTCGATACCGAAACCACCAAAGTGTATATCGGTCCAACCGGCTCGCCACAATTCAACACCTTGATGACGGAATTAGCCTTTGGTGCTGGCCACAGTGCCATTATCGCTAACCGTATCCGCACTGTGTCAACACCCGGTGGTACTGGCGCACTGCGCGTGGCCGGTGACTTTATCAAACGCTGCAACCCGAATGCGGTGTTATGGGTAAGCGACCCAACTTGGGCAAACCATATCGGTTTGTTCGAAGCGGCTGGCATTACTGTTAAAACCTATCCTTACTATGACTACGATAGCAAATCATTGAAATTTGATGAGATGCTTGCTGCATTATCGCAAGTAAGTCCTGATGATGTGGTGTTATTCCACGCCTGTTGCCATAACCCAAGCGGAATGGATTTAACCACAGCGCAATGGGATAAAGTGATTGCCCTGACTAAAGAGCAAGGCTTTACCCCACTGATTGACATGGCATACCAAGGCTTTGGTGATGGCGTTGATATTGATGCCTACGGCGTGCGTCAAATGGCGGCAGCGGTCGATAATATGATCCTGTGCAGCTCATGCTCGAAAAACTTCGGTTTGTACCGTGAGCGTATCGGTTCGTGTTCTGTGATTGCTAAAGATGCCAATACCGCCAATATCGCGCAATCTGTACTGCTTTATGTGGTTCGCTGCCTTTACTCTATGCCACCTGCCCATGGCGCAGCGATTGTTGAGACGATTTTAGGATCAAAAGAATTAACCCAAGAATGGCTTGATGAGCTGAAAGTGATGCGCGATCGCATCAACGGCAACCGCGCCATTTTATTGGATAAACTTAAAGCCAATGGCGTAAACCGTGACTTTAGCTTTATCGCCCGCCAAAAAGGTATGTTCTCTTTCCTTGGGGTGGCTCCAGAGCAAGTGGCGCGCCTACAAAAAGAATTCAGCATCTATATGGTAGGTTCAAGCCGCATCAGTATTGCTGGGATCAGTGAAGATAACGTCGATTACTTAGCCCAATCAATTGCTAAAGTGCTCTAAGTCGCTGAGTTTATCTGCACCGCTCACTCTGCTGTATTCCCGCAATAAAGGAATACAGCAGAGTTCATTTACCGCCTCAAGTGTTAAATTTTTCAATCATCCCACCCGATAAGTTTTGACAGTTCATTATCCTCTGTTGCATATCCCCAATATGACAAGCAAGGCCACGTCTCACTGTTCAAGCATTTATTTTTAATCGTAAAACCACATTCTAGTGATTTTAACATCGCGGCTTTATCGCAATAAACCACAAATTGTGACCTCGGTCGGCGGATTTCCATTTCATTAATCAGGACTGCGGCTATTTTCACTTTTTAAAGCCAAAGCCACTGAGTAGATTAGTGGTCATCATAGAACTTGTGGATGTTCAGCCATGTTATTACAAGATAAATTAGTGCAAATCGTCACCAACCCGCAGCTTTCACCCAAGCAAAAATCCAACTATTTAGCATTAGAAGCGGAAGCCAGTTTGCCCTATATGTCGATATCGCCCGAGGTAAAAGCGGCGATGAATGACGGTATTATTTGCGACATGTTTGAAGGCCATGCGCCGTTTAAACCACGCTATGTGTTGCCAGATTATGCCCGCTACCTTCAACAAGGCTCTGAATACTTAGAGTTATCTGCGGCAAAAAACTTGGACGAAGCCATCAATGCCTTAACGATTCTGTATCATCACGTGCCATCGGTGACCAATATCCCCGTGTATTTAGGTCAGCTGGATAACATTTTGATGCCTTTCGTTGAAGGAATGGATTCAGAAGTCCTTTATCGTAAATTAAAACTGTTCTGGATCATGCTCGACAGAACCCTGCCCGATGCCTTTATGCATGTGAATATTGGCCCAACAGATAACATCGTTTGCCGCACCCTACTGCGCATTGATGCCGAGTTAAAACAAGTTGCACCCAATTTGACTTTTATGTACGACCCCGTCGTCACGCCGGATGAATTGTTGTTGCTTGCGACCACCAATATTTGTCAGTGCAGTAAGCCGCATATCGCGAATTACCCACTGCATGCCAGTGCGTTTGATGAGCGCGGTTTTGGTATTGTCAGTTGCTACAACGCGTTGCCGCTAGCGGGCGGCGCCAATACCTTAGTTCGACTGAATCTTAAAGAAGTTGCGTTAAAGGCCAATTCTATAAACGATTTTTTTGATACTGTATTGCCAAATTACTGCTCACTCACCTTCGAGCTCATTGACGCGCGCTCGGCATTTTTGCATCAAGAATCACACTTCTTTGACAGCTTTTTAGTTAAAGAGCAATTGATTGATGAATCGCGCTTTGCACCCATGTTTGGTATTTACGGCATGGCAGAAGCCGTGAATATTCTGCAGGCATTAACGGCCAGTGGAAAAGTTAAGTCAGCTAAACACGCTAGATATGGTCATGAAACGGATGCAAATCAGCTGGGCTATCGTATTTCTGCTGCGCTCGATGCCATAGTGAAATCCACACCCGTCACACATGGTTACCATGGGCGGGCACTACTGCATTCACAGGGCGGTATTAGTATCGACAATGATGTGACTCCTGGCGTTCGCATCCCCTATGGCACTGAACCGAATCCCATCGCCCATATTCAAGCCCTAGCACAACATCATCAGTATTATACGGCGGGGATTAGCGATATTTTGACCATAGATGAAACCGTGAAATCCAATCCTCAAGCTATGTTCCAACTGTGTAAAGCCGCGCTTGAGTTAGGTTTTAGGGAGTTTACCGCCAATGTCGCCTCTAACGATTTAATGCGCGTGACTGGCTATATGGTAAAACGCTCAGATATTGAAGCGTTTAAACAGTGCGGCTCGCGTCTCAATACCACAGGCTTAGCCGCAGAAGCTGCGGTTAATACGGGAATATTGCAACGACAAGCACGCGTTATCGCCCATGAGCACTCCCCCCTGTGTTGTTAAATGAACCGGCCATAAATAAACAGGCAATAGTCAGTCAGCTATTGCCCTTTTCATGCGTCGACGGGCCTGGCAGCAGGCTCGTATTATTCCTGCAGGGCTGCAACTATCAATGCAAAAACTGCCATAACCCACATACCATAGGCTTATGTGATGCTTGTGGCGATTGTGTCGCCACCTGCCCTGAAAATGCGCTGACATTGATAAATCTCAATAATAAGCTTCACATTCACTGGGATAATGAGCGTTGTAGCCAATGCGATACTTGTCTTGCCGTATGCCCGAAACAAGCGAGCCCTAAGATCACTCGTTACACCGTTGAGGAGATACTGACGATTCTCCATAGTCAGCGTCACTTTATTAATGGTATTACGGTTAGCGGCGGCGAAGCGAGTTTGCAACTGCCGTTTATTATTGCCTTGTTTCAAGCGATTAAGGCGACAGAGTCGTTATCACACCTGACTTGTATGCTCGACACCAATGGCAGTTTAAGTCTAACGGGATGGCATAAACTGCTGCCCTTTTTAGATGGCGCTATGGTGGATCTCAAAGCGTGGCAGCAAGATACCCATAGGTACATTACTGGTCGTGATAACCATGCCGTGTTCAAATCAATCCAGTTATTGGCTAAACAGCAAAAACTGTATGAGGTGAGATTGCTGCACATTCCGAGCATCACGGATTACGAGGACGAAATAGACGCACTAGCGACCTATTTACTTCTGCTAGGCCCAGATACACGAGTTAAGTTAAATGCCTTTCACCATCATGGTGTTGTCGATGAAGCACTCAATTGGCCAAGCTGTAAACAAGCCGATATTGAACGCTTAGCCGCAACGCTTGCAAAGCGAGGCGTAACCAATCTCGTGTTACCTTCCATATACCTTTAACGACTGCAAAGCAAAATTTGCTCATAAAGCCAGCGTAGTGCGGGATCTTTCATGCTTTGACTATGCCAAACTAGGCTGTAAGCCACTTTGCCATATTCTATGGGTAAAGATTTAATCGTTAAGCCTTGAGCTTGGCTGGCGATGGATGCCCAGCGGCGCGAGCAGGTAAAAAGCAACTCACTGTGATGGCACATTAACGCCGCACTGCCAAAGTCTGGGACCGAAATGGGGACGGCACGTTTTTTAGATTGCTGGGCGAGCAAAATATCAAAAAAAGGCGTGCTCAGATCTGTGTCTGTAATGCCAATATGGCTAAAACTAAGGTAATCATCGAAGCCGATATGCGGCTGTTTAGCCAAGGGATGGGATGAATTCATCAGGCAGATCATTTCATCGCTAAACAAGGTTTCCCACACCAGATCGTCTTGAAGAGGATTAGGTTGACTCAGATCATGGGGTAACAGCACAAAGTCTAATGTACCTTTAAGCAATCCATCAAAACCAATATTGTCTTTGCTGTAAATATCGAGGCGGATATTAGGAGCCAAGCTCAGAATATGGGCGCTGAGCTTAGCGGCCAGCAGTTCAAAGGTACTTTCGCGCATCGCAAGCGAAAAACGCCCCTCAAAATGAGCAGGGTTAAACGCATCCTGACTCATGATCTGATTCATATCATTGATCATTTGCTGCACGCTTGGGCCTAATCGTCTTGCCAATGGGGTTGCGACCAGTGAGTTACCATTACGATAGAACAGTTCATCGTTCAAACTGTCCCTGAGCTGGCTTAAGGTTTTACTGACGGATGAGGGGCTTAAACATAAACGTTCGGCGCTGGCGGTTACGCTCAAGGTATCGAGCATCACATGCAAAGTGATCAAATGCTTCATACTAATCCGCGAAAGCTTGGCCAAATCCATCGGTGACATCCTATTGATTTATCGTGTACACGCATTTAAAGATACGTTCTTTTAATCATGATAAACAATAGCATACAACTAACCCAGCATCTTACTCAGTAATGCGCGTCAGCTCACAGGCTTTCTCACAGCGAGTGTTCTTGAAGGCATCTGGTCTCAACGTCATCTTGCTTAACGCCATTGTCGATAAATTAAAGCTAACAAAAAAGCGAATGCATTTGAGCATTCGCTTTTGGGATGGCTAACTGATGATCAACATTCAATAAGCATAACGTTGATATTCAGGCAGAAAAGCCTAGACGCTAAGCGTCGCAAGCTAATGAGTGACTCAATACAGCTAAGCCTAGCTATGCTTGTTTGCAAACTCATTCATAAACTTGACCAAAGCAACTACACCATCGAGTGGCATTGCATTATAGAGGCTAGCACGCATACCCCCTACGATACGATGGCCCTTTAAGGCAACGAGTCCAGCTATTTGGGCTTGCTTTAGGAACTCACTATCGAGCGCTTCGTTGACTAATTGGAAAGTCACGTTCATTTGTGAGCGGTTCGCTGCAACAACCCCATTACGGTAGAAAGCATTACCATCAATGCATTGATATAACATCTGCGCTTTTTGTTGATTAATTTTTGCAATACTCGCAATGCCGCCAATGGACTTAAGCCAAGCAAAGACTTCAGCGGCGAGATACCAAGCAAAGGTTGGCGGTGTGTTGAACATAGAGTCATGCTCAACGGCTAAACGATAGTCCATGATGGACGACTGCGGTAAACTCGGCAGTTTTAACATGTCATCGCGCACTATCACTATCGACAGACCCGATGGACCTATGTTCTTTTGTGCGCCAGCGTAAATCAAACCGTAGCGGCTGACGTCGATTTCACGTGACATAATGGTTGACGATAAATCGGCAACAATTGGCCAAGGTGAGTCTAATTCATCAAAAATTTCGATACCATCTACTGTCTCATTAGGGCAGTAGTGAACATAGCGATAATCGGCATCGATTTTATGTAAATCAGGTAAGACAACCGCATTGAGTCCATTGTGTTTTTCAACAATATTCAAGCTATCAATCTGCGCTTCACCCACGAGCTTTTGTGCTTCGGCTAATGCGGCAGATGACCATTGACCACTGACTAAATACAGGGCTCGGCCATGATTACCTAAAAAATTATTCACAACAGCGGAGAACTGTCCACGACCACCGCCGTGCATAAATAGCACATGGTAATTTGTGGGGATCTGCATCAGTTCACGTAAATCGGACTCGGCTTGTTGTGTAAGCGCGATGAACTCTTTACTTCGGTGGCTGATTTCCATCACGGAAACGCCTTGGCCATTCCAATCAAGTAATTCCTGTTGTGCTTTTTTCATTACCGCTGCGGGTAACATTGCAGGTCCAGCACAGAAATTATAAATCGCGCTCACTGACACTCTCCTTAATCCCAACCATGATGTAGGTATTGATAAATACGAAACCATTCTATAACGAACAATGCTATCAACATCAATGCCATTAAAAAAACGAGCGTCCAATTGGACGCTCGTTAATATGACACTTAATTACTCTTCGTCTTGCTCATCATCGGCAAGCTCATCTTCATCTTCGTCCAACTCTTCCTCGTCATCCAGCGCTTCTTCAAGAACCTCGTCGGCTAATTCGCCTTCGATAATGACAGGAATAATGGGCAAACCATTTTCATCCAGCTCGACTTCATCTTCTTCAGTTTGGATTTCGTCGATACGTTGTAGGCCGACCACTTTCTCGTCGCCCGCAGTACGGATAATCGTTACACCTTGAGTGTTACGGCCAATGATAGACACGCCGCTCGCAGGTGTACGCACTAAGGTACCTTTATCACTGATGAGCATCAGTTCGTCGTTAAGACCGACTTGAACAGCCCCAACAACAGCGCCGTTACGTTCGCTCACCTTGATTGAAACTACACCTTTAGTCGCACGGCTCTTCGCAGGATATTCAGACAGTTGCGTCCGTTTACCGTAACCGTTTTCAGTCACAGTCAGAATCGCGCCATCGCCTTTGGGTACGATAAGCGACACGACTTTCTGACCTTCTTCTAAACGAATACCACGAACGCCTGTTGCAGTACGGCCCATAGGACGTAAGGACAAGACTTCTTCGCCGGTTTCAGGATCGGTTTTCACTTCGCCTGTTTCAGAATCACGTACTTTCTCACCAAAGCGAACCACTTTACCTTCGTTCGAGAACAACATGATTTCGTTATCACCGTTAGTGATATCGACACCGATCAGTTGATCACCGTCTTTGAGGTTAACGGCGATAATGCCGTTTGCACGTGGGTTGCTATAAGCAGTCAGTGCGGTTTTCTTCACTGTACCGTGTGAGGTCGCCATGATGATGTACTTGTCAGCCGCGTATTCACGTACTGGCAGAATCGCAGTAATGCGCTCGCCATCGGATAACGGCAGCAAGTTAACAATTGGACGACCGCGTGCCGTACGGCTCGCTAATGGCAATTGATACACTTTGAGCCAGTACATCTTACCAAAATCAGAGAAGCACAAAATGGTGTCATGGGTATTGGCAACTAACAGCTTCTCGACGAAATCTTCATCTTTCACTTTCGTCGCGGCTTTACCTTTACCACCACGGCGCTGGGCTTGGTAATCGGTCAAGGGTTGATACTTGGCATAACCTAAGTGCGACAGTGTTACTACAACGTCTTCTTCGTTGATCAAGTCTTCAAGACTCATATCAACTTCGTTGGCATTGATCACTGTACGGCGCGCATCACCATATTCTTCAAGGATTTGAACTAATTCTTCCTTGATCACTTCCATCAAACGCTCAGGACTGCGCAAAATAAACAGCAGACCCGCGATAAATTCGAGCAGTTCTTCGTATTCGGCGATGATCTTATCGTGCTCAAGACCGGTCAAACGGTGTAAACGCAGTTCCAGAATGGCCTGAGCTTGTTGCTCAGTCAGGAAGTATTGACCGTCACGAATACCGTATTGTGGCTCTAACCACTCTGGACGCGCGGCGTCATCGCCCGCTTTTTCCAGCATGCCTTGAACGTGGCCTAATTCCCAACCTTGCTCAACCAATTTCACTTTGGCATCCGCAGGCGTGGGTGAGGCTTTGATCAGTGCAATAATCGGGTCAATGTTAGCCAGTGCAACCGCCAGCGCTTCCAAAATATGGGCACGCTCACGGGCTTTACGCAGTTCAAATACGGTACGACGCGTCACCACTTCACGACGATGCAGAATAAAGCATTCGAGCATTTCTTTAAGGTTAAACAGTTTAGGCTGACCATTGGTCAAGGCAACCATGTTAATCCCGAAAGAACACTGCATTTGCGTTTGAGCATAAAGGTTATTGAGTACAACCTCGCCCACTTCACCGCGCTTAATTTCGATAACGATACGCATACCGTCTTTATCAGACTCGTCGCGTAGACCGCTGATCCCTTCAAGCTTTTTATCTTTAACCAGCTCGGCAATCTTCTCGATTAAACGGGCTTTGTTCACTTGATACGGGATTTCAGTGACGATAATGCGCTCACGGCCATTATCTTCGGTTTCCACATCTGCCAGAGCACGCATGATCGCGCGGCCACGGCCAGTTTTATAGGCATCAATAATGCCTTTACGGCCATTGATAATCGCTGCAGTGGGGAAATCCGGACCTGGAATGTATTCCATCAACTGTTCAATCGACAGTGAAGGCTCTTCAATCAATGCCAAACAGCCTTTCACTACTTCCGTTAGGTTGTGTGGTGGGATGTTGGTTGCCATACCCACGGCAATACCCGATGAACCGTTAATTAACAGGTTAGGTACGCGTGTAGGTAATACAGCTGGGATCTGTTCTGTGCCGTCGTAGTTAGGGACGAAATCCACTGTCTCTTTTTCAAGATCGGCCAGTAATTGGTGCGCTAACTTATCCATACGGATTTCGGTATAACGCATTGCCGCCGCTGAGTCACCGTCGACCGAACCGAAGTTACCTTGGCCGTCTACTAAGGTGTAACGCAGTGAGAATGGCTGGGCCATACGGACGATAGTGTCATAAACAGCAGAATCACCATGGGGGTGATATTTACCGATGACGTCACCAACCACACGGGCAGATTTTTTGTAAGGCTTGTTCCAATCGTTCTTCAATTCACTCATGGCAAACAGAACGCGGCGATGAACCGGCTTTAAGCCGTCGCGCACGTCTGGTAATGCACGTCCCACGATAACGCTCATGGCGTAATCAAGGTACGAATTCTTTAGTTCGTCTTCGATATTAATTGGCGAAATAGATGATGCCAGATCAGTCATAAACTGCTCGTTCCCCTGAAAAATAGCCGACAACGTATAATCCGTATCATTGCCTAGCCCAAAAACGTGATTTGGCATTCTAACACAGTTATTTAATGTCGCCAGACCTATCATTATCGAATTGAGAGTCTGGTGGCTTAATAGATGAAAACACTGTCAATTTGGTCGTTTGTGCGATAAACAAGCGTTGAAATTCACGGCTTACGATGAGGAAAAATCGTCAAAGGGATAAAGTAAAAGGTCGATACGGAGCACAACAATTAACATAAAAGCAGATAACTGCTGAAAATTCACTCAACCACAAGGGCTTAGCTCAGTCGAGCACTTTGTTTATCAAACATAGTCGTTATAATAGCCGCACAATACAGCTTCTTCAGGTAATAGCATGCATCAGAATACCAATGTAGACCCACAGGAAATCGCAAAGTTTGAACGTATGGCCGAAACTTGGTGGGATCTCAACGGCGAATTTAAGCCGCTGCATCTATTAAACCCGCTGCGCTTAAACTATATCGATCAAACCGCTGGCGGTATTTTCGGCAAGAAAGTGCTCGATGTCGGCTGTGGTGGCGGCATTTTGTCTGAAAGCATGGCCCGCATCGGCGCCGAGGTTGATGGCTTAGATATGGGTGATGAGCCCTTAGAAGTCGCGCGCCTACATGCCCTCGAAACGGGCGTGAGCATTAATTATGTAAAAAATACTGCCGAGGCCCACAGCCAAGATCATCAAGCCTATTACGATGTGGTGACCTGCATGGAAATGCTCGAACATGTACCCGATCCACAATCTGTGATTAAAGCATGCTGTGACATGGTCAAACCCGGTGGTCATGTGTTTTTCTCCACCATCAACCGCAACATTAAATCCTACGTGCACACCATTTTAGGTGCGGAATATTTGCTAAAAATGCTGCCAGTTGGCACCCACGAGCATAAAAAATTCATTAAGCCTTCGGAGCTGATTGAGCTAGTAGATAATACCGATCTTATCTGTACCGATGCCTTAGGGATAAGCTACAACCCATTGACGGGCATTTTTAAGTACACGCCTAAAGTTGATGTGAATTACATGATAGCGACGCGTAAGGTTGATTAATATGAGTCTGGCACAGATCAAAGGCGTACTGTTCGATCTCGATGGCACCTTAGCCGATACCGCGCCGGATCTGGTGCAGGCCCTCAATTTAAGTCTTCAAGACGTCGGCATCGCCGCGCAGCCGTTAGCGGCCATGCGCTACGCCGCATCCCACGGCAGTTTTGCCTTAGTCGATGCCGCGATCCCTGATGCGGCAGAAGATCTTCGATCTCAAGTACAGCAAGGACTGCTCGCCCACTATCAGCGTATAAATGGCGATCACTGTGCGCTATTCACAGGCATAGCATCATTACTCGATTGGCTCGAGTTAACTCAGCTGCCGTTTGGGGTGATCACCAACAAGCCTGCCCGCTTTACCCGTCCCTTATTGCGAAAACTGAATTTACACTTGCGTATGCCCGTTATCATCAGCGGCGATTCTACAAAACACCCAAAACCCCACACTGCACCAATGCTGTTAGGCGCACAACAGCTGAACTGTGCTCCAGAGCACATTTTGTATCTTGGGGATGCCGAGCGAGATCTGCTCGCGGCCGAGGCTGCTGGCATGTTAGGCGGCGTGGCCCTATGGGGTTATCTGGGCGTGAACGACAAGCCGTTGCAATGGCCTGCGCACGCGCATTTTGCGAGCCCAACTGAGCTACATCAAGCACTAATCGAAGCATTGGCTTAACAACATCAACCAAAAACAGCGCCTACAATGCTCACGAATAAGGCATCCAATACGTAACTTCACTGACGGACATCAGTGTGTCAGCATACTATTTATGACCCACGGAAAAAGTCAGGCGGATAAAAGATCGGCACTCGTGAGCGATCGCGATCTAAAGAAAAGGATCGCCTAAAAATCCCCCATGAGTGTGACACGCTAACCTGAAATTGAGCTTCAAGGTTAGTCGTTACTAACGCAAAAGTTTATCCTCACGTTATCCACAAGATGTCCCCTGAATTCAGACTTGCAAATAGGGGCAAACCTCACTATCTTGTATCCCATATAATTTAAAACACCATATCTTGTGTATAGGTAACAATCAGACACACTAGAAGCTCGCCGCTTAATTGACTCGTTTTTAACCAGTCAGCTGTATTTAAGGGACGATTATTGATTGTTTTACAAGGATACGTACGGTGATTTTGCTCACCTAAATACATATAAGAACCAAGGCCTATCTCCAAATGAATAGCACTATGACAGTCACAAAACGCTGTGGCGATCGTGAGAATATCGATCTCGAAAAAATACACCGCGTAATTACTTGGGCAGCCAAGGGATTAAAAAACGTTTCTGTTTCGGAAGTTGAACTTCGCTCGCACCTACAGTTTTTCGATGGCATCCCAACCGAAGCTATCCATGAAACCATTATCAAGGCTGCGGCAGATTTAATTTCTCCAGAATCACCGGACTATCAGTTCCTCGCTGCCCGTTTAGCGGTGTTTCATTTGCGTAAGAAGGCCTTCGGTCAGTTTGAGCCGCCCGCATTGTATGCTCACGTGACTAAATTGGTTGAGCTGGGTAAATACGACCAACACATTTTAAGAGATTACACCCGCGAAGAGCTGGATGTGATGGATACCTATATCGACCATTGGCGCGATATGGACTTCTCTTACGCAGCGGTAAAACAGCTTGAAGGCAAATATTTAGTTCAAAACCGTGTGACCCACGAAATCTATGAGAGCGCGCAGTTCCTTTACATTTTGGTCGCGGCTTGCTTGTTTGCCCGTTATCCAAAAGAGACGCGCCTGAAATACGTTAAAGATTTCTATGACGCGGTATCAACTTTTAAACTGTCGCTGCCAACGCCAATTATGGCCGGTGTGCGCACCCCAACGCGTCAGTTTAGCTCTTGCGTACTGATCGAATGTGGTGACAGCTTAGATTCTATCAACGCGACCGCTTCGTCTATCGTGAAATACGTCAGCCAACGTGCGGGTATCGGTATTAACGCCGGTCGTATTCGCGCCTTAGGTAGCCCAATCCGTGGTGGTGAAGCCTTCCACACAGGTTGTTTACCTTTCTATAAGTATTTCCAAACCGCAGTGAAGTCGTGCTCTCAAGGCGGCGTGCGTGGCGGTGCTGCGACCCTGTTCTACCCTATTTGGCACTTAGAAGTCGAATCTCTGCTGGTATTGAAAAATAACCGCGGCGTCGAAGACAACCGTATCCGTCATTTAGACTACGGTGTGCAGTTGAACAAAGTCATGTATCAACGTCTGATCAAAGGCGAGAACATCAGTTTATTTAGCCCATCTGACGTACCTGGCTTGTACGATGCTTTCTTTGAAGATCAAAACGAATTCGAACGTTTATATGTGCAATATGAGCAAGACAGCAACATTCGTAAGAAAACGATAAAAGCCGTTGAGCTGTTTTCACTGATGATGCAAGAGCGTGCTTCAACGGGCCGTATCTACATTCAGAACGTGGATCACTGCAACACTCACAGCCCGTTCGATTCAAAAGTCGCGCCGATCAGACAGTCTAACCTGTGTCTTGAAATCGCCCTGCCGACTAAACCATTGAACAACATCGATGATCCTGAAGGTGAAATCGCGCTTTGTACGCTGTCAGCACTTAACTTAGGTTCTATCAAAGAGTTATCTGATATTGAGCCATTAGCCGACCTCGCCGTACGCGCACTGGATAATCTATTGGATTATCAAGATTACCCTATCAAGGCCGCGCAAATCGCCTCGATGAATCGCCGTACTTTAGGTATAGGCGTGATCAACTTCGCTAACTATTTAGCGAAAAATGGCATGAAGTATTCTGATGGTAGCGCGAACGCTTTAACCCACAGAACCTTCGAAGCGATTCAGTACTATTTACTGAAAGCCTCAATGAACTTGGCCAAAGAGCAAGGTGCGTGTCCGTTATTCCACGAGACCACTTACTCTCAAGGTATTTTGCCAATCGATACCTACAAACGTGACCTAGATAAAATTTGTGCTGAACCATTGCACTTAGACTGGGAATCACTGCGTAGCGATATCAAGCAATATGGCCTGCGTAACTCAACGCTGTCGGCATTAATGCCATCAGAAACCTCGTCGCAAATCTCCAATGCGACCAATGGTATTGAGCCACCACGTGGACTTATCAGCGTGAAATCGAGCAAAGACGGTCAGCTAAAACAAGTGGTACCTGATTTCGATACACTGAAAGATAGCTATGAATTGCTGTGGAAAATGCCAAGCAACGACGGTTACTTACAGCTGGTGGGTATTATGCAGAAATTCGTTGACCAAGCGATTTCGGCTAACACTAACTACGATCCTTCACGTTTTGAAGGCCGTAAAGTACCCATGCAAACCCTGCTGAAAGATTTGCTCAATGCTTACAAGTTAGGTGTTAAAACGCTTTACTACCATAACACTCGCGATGGTGCGTCGGATTCACACGATGACATCACCAATTTAGAGAAAGAAGATGACGGTTGCGCCGGCGGCGCATGTAAAATTTAACCCCCGTGTTTTTAGTTATGTAACCTTTTTGTTGATAACAATAAAAAATACATAAAAATCAATAAACTAAAGCGACCTCTTGCAGGTCGCTTTTTTTTGCGTATACTAAAAATATCTTAGTCGTGTTTATAATGTATCAAAATGAGATTTCGCATAAAATTTATCTCCCACCCTGAGTATGAAAACCAGCACATTCCAATGGTTGTCGATTCTGATTGTGCGGAGTTCCCTGAACCTTCCGCTGCGCTTTGGGGTTGGAGTTTATGGTTATCTCACCCTCTCAACACGGTAGAAGGCCGTTTACGCGATCTCTGTGTCTTTTACGAGTTTGTAGAAAAAGAGTGTCAACACTTTTTTGAAGATGCTGCTGCTCTTAAACTCCTTACTATGAGAGATGTAAATAGATTGTCCTCTTTTTTGTTAATCAATTTTCAGCATGAGTTGAGTAATGGTGTGATGGTTAAACCATCCACCTTTAATCGAAGAATTGATTCTGTATCCAAATTTTTAAGATTCCACTACACAAGGTACATTGAAAGGGTCAATGACCTTGAAAAAGCTGATACGATTAACAAGAAGATGAATTCTATTATTTCGTTCTTTTCAAAAAAGAAATATTCCAAAAGCGAGGTGGAAAACCAAACCAATGTGTCAGAGCCATTGTCCGAAGCTGATCTCGATCTCATTACCACCATTATTCGTCCTTCAAAGGACAATTTCATAAATGAAGTTAACCCATTCAGGACTCAACTTCAGGTCAGAAATGCTTGCCTGATAATGTTGATGTGTGAGTTAGGTGGGAGGATTTCAGAAATTGTTCTCTTTCACTGTAATGACAACGACTTAAGATTAACAACTAATCCGACAGTTCGAATCCAACAACAAAGTAAAAATAACCCCGCTTTCCGAGGAAGAAAGGATAGCGCGTCGCATAAAACCCGAAACCGTGAACTGCCTATTAGTCGTGGATTAGCGGATCTACTCATTGAGTACATCGAAGACTACAGACCTAAATTAAGGCGGCCTTGCCAAGGAAAACTAACAGATTACTTATTTGTGAGTGAAAAAGATGGTGGCCCGATGACCACGTCGGGTGTTACACATGTTTTAAAAAGTGTATTTAAAGATCATCCTTACCTAAAGAGTTTAATCCATCCTCACCGATTAAGAACTACTCGGATAACACAACTAAGAGAAGGTGTTGATAAAAGCTTCGACGGAAAAAACTCGCCCATGATAAAAGCTGGCGAAATGCAAGATATCTTAACTACATGGGGAGGATGGTCAACAACAAGCACAATGCCTCGGCGTTATACCAATGCCCATTTACAACGGAAGTTAAATGAATATTTAAAAGGAGTGGGAAAGAAATGAGTCGAGCTGCAATCAAATATTTACCTGACACCCAACCTGATGTTTATCAGTACATGTATGATGAAGTTATCCGATTAAATGACGACTGCGACCCTATTCCACAACAAATAACCACGTTTTTTGGGCAAGCAGTGACTCTGAGGAAAAGCGATGGATATTTAAACACCAAACTTCGGATTGTGAATTTAGGAAAAGATGCTAACCGTTATGAATTAAAGGAGGCCTACTGCAAATATCCATACTTAAACTACATTTCAATTCAATGCTGGATAAGTGCAGCTATAGACCGAACGCCTGCTTCTCTGAATCATTTGGGTGTTGGTCTAAAGAGCCTTTCGGCAATTACGTTATCTGACAAAGCGCTTAGTGATGAGAGCACATTTTCAAAAGAAATAGCGACACAATTATCATCCCTCATTCTTACTAATGCTGACGACCAACGTATCTGGATGTCTGTGCGAATATTTGCAAATTTTGCAATCGAGATGGGTTTTTGGGGATTTGACGAGAGACTTATCTTTAAACTGGATGAAGTTGCAATCAGAGACAGGAATCAAAAGCTTCGTGTTTCTCTTCTCGATCACGACCACGGCCCTTTTACACGTTCAGAAATAGCAGAAATTAGTCAAGCTCTTCATCGCCCTGATGTCTCAATTCGAGAGAGAGTGCTGATCAAATTAGCCATGCAATTTGGGTTACGCCCTATTCAAATTGGTCTTCTCAGAGAGTCTGATATCTACTACGACAGTAAGTTATTAGTATGGTTTATCAATATTCCACGAGTGAAAGGTAAGGTTGCTCAGCTACGCAGAAATGCCAATAATTTTGTAACCAGAGAATTACCTGAAGAACTTGCGGCTGAGATCCAAACGTTAATTAAGAAAGATTCCGGTTCCGAACAATTGAATCTCGATGGACACCCTTTGCCAAGACCACTAATTAAACGTAAGAACCCGAATTCAAATTTGTTAAAACATCCTGTTCTTAAAGAATATGGATGGCATGAAATGTCTGCTTCTCTGTCAAGGAAATTCAAAGATCTTGGTAGAAAGCTGAAAATCATCTCACAACATGTTGTTGACGAAAAAGGTGAGCCAACCTTATTGAATCTACATTGCTACCGCTTCCGCTATACACTGGGTACTCGGATGGTGATGGAAGGCAAAACCCCTGAGGAAATCGCTATCGCGTTGGATCACAGTTCCACAGCTTCTGTGGAACATTACTTTCGGTATAACCGAGACCTTATTGATTTCATTGACGATACCTTCGACTCATCATCTGCACTCAAAAATGCGGTGGCCCGATGGCAAGGATTTTTAATAAGCGAAAATGATCAAATCGCGGGTTCCTTAGTGAAAATCAGCGATATAGCTAGTTTAGGGAAGTGTCTTAAACAAACGCGATGTGATATGCACCCCACTATCAGTTGCTACAGTTGCACGCGGTTTCGTCCATTTATCAACGCAGACCACGAGGCGCAACTTAAAGTCATCGAAGCTGAAAGAGCATTTTTACAAAACAGCTCATCAGGGCCAGTTAAACATCAACTTGATGAGGCTTGGATTGGTGCGGTGCAAATTGTTGAGGCACAAAAAACGCTGAGAGGTAATCAATGACCCTCAATATTTCAGCGTTAAAAGAGCATAAACAATCCAAACTTCTGTCAACCTATCTGGATAGGCTTGATGAAATGAAAAAACATGCCCTTACTGAATTCAATAGTCTTGTTTCTACAGGTACTGTGGTTGGGTTATGGAACGACCCTCTATGGAAATATCAAAACAGCTCACTTTACTTCACAAAACCATTCGACTCAGCAGGAAATTTAATAACAAGTACCACAAAGCCTGAAGCGAAGATCCCTCTGGAAGGCTTTTGGAGTGACCTGATTAAGATTTATGCCATAACCAATATAAAGAAAGCAAAGACCACTAAAGCGGTCAGGTCAACACTGGGGGCTCTAATTTGGCTGGCTCATATAACCTCGTATGAGCCGTTTGAATTAGTGAACCTAAAGCAAGAGAAGTTAGACAAGCTGATACCAATTCTTGAGAAACATTTCGAGCGACGTGGTCCATACGAGCGGCTCAAAGAGATTGTCAGCTTCACAAAAAAATTTCTGATCCCAAACCGTCTGTGCCGAAGTTTTTTAGTGTCGATAAATATGAAAAATCCTGCTTTATCACAAGCAGATGTCACAAGTTCGGAGTATCAGGAACGCAGAGATAAGAAATACGAGGCTGATGTGGATCGTTACATTGGTTTAGTAAAACAGCGATTTGATGCTGATCAGAAGCGTATTGAAAATAATCTGCCGCCTCTCTACTCATCGACAAAACCCCTCTATGACGAATTGAGGTTACTTGCGGTTCCTTTTCTCATGGCGTTTGGACTGAGAGTCGGTGAGTTGTGTACCCTGCCTGTGGATTGCGGTGTTTTTCAAGATAGTTGTCACTCTTTGTTTAAATATTAAGCTGCATTTATTACGCCTTCTTCTGGTGCCTTATCTGGGTTGAGTGTTACAGCGCCAACCGCTTCACAATTTCTGATCTCTGTAGACCAACGCATCGGTTTTCTTTCCTTCGCCGCCTCAAGCACTTTCTTGCGCTTCGCTAAAATAGCGCCATCTTGCAGTGCATGACGTTGCCCTGGTGAGACAAAATTTAGCTGGCTGTG
>NZ_JAKKRO010000055.1:0-32789 GCF_025654235.1 Shewanella sp. SM32
TGGTTTTGGTTGTTTTACCGTTCTTACGGTTGGCAGAGGTACTGGTGGCGAGGTGCTCCTCAAGTTCGGCATTAAGCGCGGCTTCAGTAAGCTGTTTAATCAAAGGGGTGAGGATACCATCCTTGCCCGTGAGGTCTTGGCCTTCACGCAAAGCTTGAATGGCGGCATTGATATCAAATGTAGGTGCAGTCATAAATCATCTCTTTTGGGTTTATTTTAAAGAAATGACACAGAAATTTGAACACTACCTCGAGCACATCAAGCCAAGGAAACTGGAAGTAGCCAATCCAAAAACATCTTATTTAAAGCCAAAGCGACTGAGTCCACCGCACCTGATTCAACCGTGCCCACGAGTCCTTCTGTGAAAGCAAGCTCGCCTGCAATACTGAGTTCAAACGCAACATCAAACTCATCCGTTGCCCCAAAGCCCAATACCACAGAGGTGAAAACAGCGACTAAAAAATCAGCAACGCCGGCTCAGGATGCCACCTTAAGGGTCGAAACCTCTAAGATAGATACTTTGGTTAATCTCGCGGGCGAGCTGGTGATCACTCAGTCCATGTTGACCCTCATTGGTAACGAGATGACGGGCGATTTAGGTGAGCGACTCAAGACCGCACTCAATGAATTGGAACGTAATACCCGTGAAATGCAAGAGGCAGTGATGTCGGTGCGTATGCTGCCGGTATCTTTTGTGTTTAACCGTTTCAACCGTTTAGTGAGGGACCTTTCTGAGCAACTGGGTAAAAACGTCAATCTCGTGATTGAAGGTGGCAACACAGAAATTGATAAGGGAATGATTGAAAAGCTCGTCGATCCGCTGACCCACTTAGTGCGCAATAGTTTAGATCACGGTATCGAAAAACCTGAAAAACGGCTCGCAGCGGGTAAATCCGAAGTGGGCGTGTTATCCCTTAAAGCCAGTCAAAGGGGCGGTAATATCGTTATCGCTGTGCACGATAACGGTGCAGGTTTACACCGTGAGCGCATTATTCAAAAGGCGCGGGAAAACGGTTTGCAAGTGGCTGATAACAGTAGCGACAAGCAAATTTGGCAATTGATTTTTGCCGCAGGATTTTCAACTGCGGAGGAAGTCACGGATGTGTCTGGCCGTGGTGTCGGTATGGATGTGGTGCGCCGTAATATTGAAGCCTTAGGCGGACGCATTGATATTGAGTCCACTGAGGGCCAAGGCTCAACCTTTGAAATCCAGTTGCCACTCACGCTCGCCATTGTCGATGGTATGACGGTTTCTGTGGGAAATCAGATCTACATTCTGCCCTTAGTGCACATCATAGAATCTATTCAGCCGCAAACGGAACAACTTAAATTTCTCGCCAAAGAAAGACTCTTAAAAGTACGTGAAGAGTACTTACCTCTGCTCAATCTTTATCAGCTGATGGAAATTGAGCCCAATGCCCGCTGCCCAGAAGAGGGCATAGTCGTATTGCTCGAAAGCAACCACAAGCGCTTTGGCCTGTGCGTTGATGCCTTAGTTGGCCAGCAGCAAGTGGTGATTAAAAGTCTTGAAAAACATTATCGCAGGATCCCCGGTGTTTCCGGTGCCACCATCATGGGCGATGGCAGCGTCGCGTTGATCCTCGATGTCGAATCGCTCGCTCTGCACATTAAAAATTAAGGAAATAGCCATGGAGAGTCGATCAACTATGACCGCCAAAGTGGAATACAACGCCCATGATGAGGTGGAGTTTTTAAGCTTTATGTTAGGCGAAGAGCACTATGCCCTCGACATTATGTCCGTCAAAGAAATTCGCGGTTATGAGTCGGTCACTAAAATCGCCAACGCCCCTAGCTTTATAAAAGGCGTGATTAATCTACGCGGTGACATAGTGCCCATAGTGGATTTGCGGATGAAATTTGCTGTTGGAACAGCCACTTATAACGAGTTCACTATCGTTATTATGCTCAATGTGTTTGAACGTATTGTCGGCATAGTGGTCGATGCCGTCTCCGATGTGATTAAGCTGTCGGCGGAGGAAATTTTACCTGCCCCAGAATTTGGGGTGGCGTTCGATAGCCGCTACCTCAAAGGCTTAGCCACGGTCGAGGATAAGATGATCATTTTAGTAAATATTCAGGCTCTGATCAGCAGTGATGAGCTGGGTCTAATTGATGCAAATAGTCTGACTGATCAGGAGTAACAATAATGAGTATCTTCAAATTTTTTGGCAATGATGAGGCGCGTGAGCAAAGGGATGAAGAGCGTCAGCGCTATTTTCAGCTACTTGATAATAGTGGCAACAGCTTTATGATCGCTGACAGTCAGCGCAATATTATTTATGCGAATAAAGCCGTTGTCCGTTTGCTGCAAGAGGCAGAGGACGATATTCGTAAAGAGTTACCTCAGTTCTCGGTTGCCAAACTGATTGGCAGTAATATCGACATTTTCCATAAAAATCCCGCACATCAGCGCAATTTATTAGAACGTCTAACCCAATCCCATACCGCGCAAATTACCATAGGCAAACGTACTTTTAGGTTGATTCTGACGCCGATTATCACAGCTGAAAATAAACATTTAGGTACAGGTGTTGAGTGGATAGATCGCACCGAAAGTATCGAAGCCGAGCGAGCAACCCAGCGCATCCTCGAAGCGCTCAATAATACCAGTACCAACGTCATGATAGCCGATGCTAACCGTACTATCATTTATATGAATCGTTCGGTCGAAACTATGTTGCGCCATTCTGAAAGTGAGATACGACAAGCCTTACCGCATTTTTCTGTGGATAAAATCCTCGGCAGCTCGATGGATATCTTCCACCGCAATCCTGCTCACCAAGCAAGTTTACTCGATAAATTAGACCGTAAATATGAATCGCTTATTAAGGTCGCGAGTTGCCATTTTCGCTTAACCGCCAGCCCGATTGTGTCTAAAGAAGGTGAGCGCTTAGGCACTGTGGTTGAGTGGCTCGACCGCACCATTGAAGTCCAAACCGAGCAGGAAATTTCCCGCATAGTCACAGCCGCAGCGGCGGGTGATTTCTCCCAAAGGGCGGAAACAGATGGTAAGCAAGGTTTCTTTTTAATGCTGGCGAACAATTTAAATTCGTTAATTGAAACCTCGGAACGTGGATTGCAAGATGTGGCGCGGGTGCTGATGGCGCTGGCGGATGGCGATTTGACCACTCGCATTTATAACGACTATGAAGGCACCTTTGATGATTTGAAAAATTACTCAAATCAAACTGCTGAAAAGTTATCCTTCATGATCCAAGATATTCAACGAGCCGCGGATACCATCAATACCGCTTCGGCAGAAATAGCTCAAGGCAACGCCGATTTATCCAGCCGCACCGAAGAACAAGCCTCCAGCCTAGAGCAAACCTCGGCCAGCATGGAGGAACTCACTGGTACAGTGAAACTCAATGCGGATAACGCCAGTCAAGCCAATGCCTTAGCCTCTAAAGCGGCTGAAGTCGCAGTGGACGGTGGTGAGCTTATTCAGCAAGTTGTACAGACCATGGCATCGATTAATGAATCGGCGCGTAAGATTGCCGACATTATTGGTGTTATCGATGGCATTGCTTTCCAGACCAATATCTTAGCGCTCAATGCTGCGGTTGAAGCGGCGCGGGCGGGCGAACAAGGCCGCGGTTTTGCTGTGGTCGCGTCAGAAGTGCGTAGCTTAGCCCAACGTTCGGCCAATGCCGCTAAAGATATCAAGGCACTAATTTCGGATTCGGTGTCTAAAATCGAGAGTGGCAACAGCCTTGTCGGTAAGTCCGGCGATACCATGAAGGAAATCGTCATCGCCATTAAACGGGTGAACGACATCATGGCGGAAATTGCCTCAGCCTCTAATGAGCAGGCCATCGGTATCGATGAGATCAGCAAAGCCGTAGTGCAAATGGATGAAATGACGCAACAAAATGCGGCATTGGTTGAAGAAGCGGCCGCCGCAGCGGAAAGCATGCAATCCCAAGCGCAGCAACTCTCAGACAGTGTCGCCAGTTTTCGCGTGGACGACGAAGATGAAGCCCCAAGACGCAGCAACGCGAGATTAGCGGCGCCCAAAGCGAAGGCGATGAAACCCATCAAACAGCAGCTTCAACCTATGGCAAAATCAAGGGTGACAGAGAAACCTAAAACCAATGCGATGAAGCCCATGAAGCAAGATCAAGATGAATGGGAAGAATTTTAATTGAGTGAAAACAAACCATTGGAACGAGAGTTTACCTATACCTCGGTGCACTTTAATACCGCGAGGACGACGCTGTACCGCTTAGCGGGGATCAAACTCGCCGATAGCAAGGATGCTATGGTGTATAGCCGTTTAGTGCGGCGGATCAGAACATTGAAATTAGCCGGATTTTCGGCTTATTTTGAGTATCTGCTAAGCCATGAAAACGAACACCAAGAATTTATCAATGCGTTAACCACTAATCAAACAGCATTTTTTCGGGAACCGCATCACTTTGAAGTGTTAAAGCAATATTTAATCGATAACCCAGATACCCGCAGGATCTGGTGTGCGGCCAGTAGCACAGGGGAAGAACCATACTCGATTGCGATTGCTGTCGCTGAACATTTCAACAGTTTTAAAACGCCTATCGAGATCATTGCTTCCGATATCGACAGCGGCGTGCTTAAAAAGGCTGAAATGGGCATTTATCCCTTAGACAGGATCGATACAGTCAGCGATATCCGCAAGAAACGGTTTTTTCACCGCGGACGCGGTTCACAGTTGGGCAATGTGCGCGTTGTGCCCGAATTAAAGCAGATGCTCAAGTTTACCCGCATCAATTTACTCGATTCTTTTTGGCCGCTAAAAACGCCAATCGATGTAATTTTTTGCCGTAATGTAATGATTTATTTCGATAAAGAAACGCAGGAAGTCATATTAAAACACATGATGAACTCCCTTAGCGAGGATGGGCTTTATATTGCGGGACATTCGGAAAATTTTAATATGTTCCCGCAAATCATCACTGCCGTTGGTCAAACAACCTATCGGCCAGTGAAGGGGCTCATGAGTGCTAAAACCTAATATCGAATATGCCATTGCAGAGCCGAATCGCTATCACGATCATCATTTTGGTTGCGATGCGGTAAAAATATTACCCGGCGAGTATTTTGCGACCCGTGAAGATACCATGATAGTGACAGTGTTAGGCTCCTGTGTGTCAGTGTGCTTGTATGATCCTAAGCTCAAAATTGGCGGAATGAATCACTTTTTATTGCCAAGTGACAATAGCAATTGTACTGGGGTGCTTGCCGATTCTGCCCGTTACGGCGTGTATGCCATGGAGTTGTTAATCAACGACTTACTCAAGCTTGGCGCACAGCGCAACTCACTCGAAGCTAAGGTGTTTGGGGGCGGCAATATGTTACGCAGTTTTACTGTGCACAACATTGGTGAGCGTAATGCTGAGTTTGTGATTGAATATCTCAATCTTGAAAATATCCCTATCGTTGCTGCCGATTTACTCGATGTGTATCCGCGCAAAGTGTATTTTTTCCCCCATTCGGGCAAAGTGAAAGTCCGTAAAATTAAATCCATGCATAACAGCACAATTCTTGACAGGGAAAGTGAGTACCGTTTACGGGTTCGTAATTTACCTTCGGGCGGCGACGTTGAACTATTTGGTGATTAAGTTATGACGATCAAAGTGTTAGTTGTTGACGATTCTGCGCTAATGCGCAGCTTGCTCGGTAAAATGATTGAGGCTGACTCTGAACTGTCTCTGGTTGGGCTTGCTGCCGATGCCTACGAGGCCAAAGATCTGGTGAACCAATTTCGCCCCGATGTGATTACCTTAGACATCGAAATGCCCAAAGTAGACGGTTTAACATTTTTGGATCGCTTGATGAAAGCCAGACCCACTGCAGTAGTGATGATTTCATCGTTAACCGAGCAGGGCGCTGATGCGACCTTTAATGCCTTGGCCTTAGGCGCGGTGGATTTTATCCCTAAACCGAAATTAGACTCGCCCCAAGGTATTCATGATTATCAGGATTTGATTTTAGATAAGATCAAATCTGCCGCGAAAGCCAAAATCATCAAGCCGCAGAAATTTGTTGAGCCAGTACGCCCTGTTTCAAGTAAGCGGCCAATATTGGCCAATACAACCCTGACACAGCATTTAGTCGCGATAGGCGCATCTACTGGCGGTACTGAAGCCATTCTTTATGTATTACAACATTTACCCGCGGCTATGCCGCCGATAGTGATCACCCAACATATGCCAGCGGGGTTTACCCGCACTTTTGCGGAACGTTTAAATCGACAGTCACGGATTACTGTCAAAGAAGCCGAGCATGGGGAACGACTCTTACCCAGTTATGCCTATGTTGCACCAGGGGATCATCACCTTGAGATCATCAAAGTGGGTGGTAGTTATAAAGTTAAATTAACCCAAGATGAAAAGGTCAGTGGCCACAGACCTTCGGTCGATGTGATGTTTACGGCCTTGGCCCAATGTGCCGCGCCCAATATCAGCGCGATGATTTTAACTGGCATGGGCAAAGATGGCGCCGAAGGCATGGTGGCGCTACACCAAAAAGGAGTCACTACATTTGCCCAAGATGAACAAAGTTGTGTGGTATTTGGCATGCCACGAGAAGCAATAAAGTGCCGTGCGGTAGATTATGTGGTGGAGTTATCGCAGATGCCGAGCAAGCTCATTAACCATTTAAGCTCACTGTGACCGCCCACGCTGAGTGGGATTCAAAAGTGATGAATAGAGCGTGAGTCTCGCAGGAAGAGCATCACGCCGAACTGATTTGTGCGCTGCAGTGGCTCATTCTATCTAGTGCTAGTCAGTCGGAGAAACCACGAGCTGATTTCTGCCTAAACGTTTAGCTTCGTAAAGGTTTTTATCTGCTAGTAACAGACAATCTTGAAATTCCTCACATTGATCCGAAAAGGCTAAACCGCCGCTGAGCGTCACCTTAAATTCGACGCCATCTTCAACAAATACGATATGGCTAAAGCTTTCACGGATCGCATTCAACTTGGCAATCGCCAGTGGTTTTTGCATATCTGGCAGCACTAACATAAATTCTTCACCACCGTAGCGGCCGGTAAAGTCAGTTTGACGTAAGGATTGTTGTAACAGGTGGGCAAATGCCAACAACACCTTATCACCACCGGAATGACCATAAGTATCGTTGACCTTTTTGAAGTGATCTAAATCGAACATAGCGATACAAACTTGAGAGTTAATCCGTTTCGCTACGTTAAAACAGCGTCTCGCAGCCACCAGAATTTGGGTATGATTTAGCAGCCCAGTTAAGCTGTCGCGACTAGCCGAACTGCGAATATCATGACCCCGTTGCGCACGGGAAATCACCTGCGCGACGAATAAACTCGGCGCGGTTTGCTTTGAAATTAAGTCATCTGATCCCGCTTGTATGATGCTGACTTTATTCTGCATCGTATCATCAGAGCTCAACACGAGAATTGGGCTCGAGGTGTATTTGTCCAATTGACGGATCATCTTTGCCAGCTCAAGCCCGTTCACTTCGGGCATGTACAAATCGAAGATAAACAAATCAGGCTCAAATTGCTCAAGGGCAGGCAAGACTTGCTCGGCACTCGATAACCCTTTTACCATCAAACCGTGACTGCGTAACAGACTTGAAAAGTAATCCACCATAGATTGTTGATCATCCACCAGTAACACCTTCAAGGGTTGTTTCTCTGACATTTTGAGGGATTGATGGATTTTGCGCACTAATAAAGTGGTCTCAGCGGGTTTGACAAAATATTCGCTGACATTGGCACGAATGGCCAATAGCCGCATGTCAAAATCTCCCCGCGAGGATAAAACAAACACTCGGGTATTATTCTTCTCAAACTCAGTGGCGGCTTCGAACAAGGCCTCTTCAGTCCAATCGGGTAGAATTAAATCTAATAAAATCAGATCAAAGGGCGTTTTATTTTGCACTACCAGAAAGCTCGTGAAATTCAAAAAATGCTGCACACTAAAACCGAACTCTCGCAGCTGCTTTGTGATCATAGCGCCGACATTACCATCGTCTTCTATGATTGCAATATGGTGCTCATGGCGCGCCTTTGATGGTTTATAGGGGCTTTGCTGCATTTGCGCCTCCACTACCGGCGCCGACGGTTGGCCGCGCATATTGTTTTGTAACAACTGGTGGAAGAGGGTATCTAAGCCTTTGATCGTAGGAAGTTCGGGGGCTGGCGCATTGAGCAGCCCCTTAAGCAGCAACTCCAGTTTATCGACTATGTGTTTGGTATCTGACAACCCAAAGGTCTCGCTCGACCCTTTTAAGTTATGCACCTCTCGGTATACGGCAGACAGCATGTGTGCGTCCCAATTTTTACGCAATGAAATCCACAAGGTAATGATTTGTTTCTTTTTATCCGGCAGTGCATGTAGAAACTGTCGTTTAAGTTGCTCTAACGAATCTTCAAAACTCATAGGCAATAGATATCCTAAATAATTGAGCCCTAGGTCTTAATCTCTATATAGACGCTACGCCAAGACGTTAAAACCCGTTCACTCCAACACTGAAATGGAAACTACTCTGGAGAAGCATGTAACAGATTCAATCAATTGCACTTATCTTTACACTCACTCATAGAGTGTAAACCACTGCAAAAAAAACGATGGGGAAATGCTGAGATTGCATAGGCATTGATAAGAATATTGGGTCGAATAGCCGAAATCAGCACAGTGATCGCGAACAGTATAATGCTAAATATTTTATGCAAAACAGCATGATAATGATGGCATGTATTTTTTATCAAATACGACTGTGATAAGTTAGCGTCTGTAAAAACAATCACTTGTTGCAAAAGGATCGTTGTCAGTGAGCACAGTGTTTTATAATGACCACGCCGAAATACTCGCGGCACAGTATTTGTCTAAAACCTTTGAAGAAGTGCATTCGAGTTGGTTGCATCATCTTTTGCCTCTACTTACTAAAAATACATTGTCGATATTGGATGTGGGAGCTGGTTCTGGCCGGGATGTGTATTATTTAGCCGAAAAAGCACAGGGCAAAAAGACACAAATTATTGCAGTCGAACCTGCGGTTGTTTTAGCAAAAATGGGGCAGGTGTTAACGCGGGATCTACCCGTGCGTTGGATTGAGGATGGTTTACCTCAGTTGCAAAAAGTGGTTGGCCTAGCGCAACAGTTTGATCTGATTTTACTCAGCGCTGTGTGGATGCATTTATCTCCCTCAGAACGCCCACTTGCACTAGCAACACTCTCACGCTTACTCAATTCGACTGGACTTTTAGTCATCAGTTTGCGCCATGGCCCAAGCCCCGATGCGCGCGTTATGCACCCAGTCAGTGCCGATGAACTGCTCACACTTGCTGCAGATTGTCAGCTACGACTTTTAGATTTGAGCCAAGATGAAACCGATAAACTCGGTCGCTCACAAGTGCATTGGCAGACGTTAGTTTTTACACCCAAACTGATGCCAAACGTAAATGCACCTGAAGCAAGCGTTATTATTCAGGAGCGACTGAATGCCGATTGATGCGAGAAGACAAGTTGAATTTATTAGCTATTTACAACGTCTGTTAGTTGAAGGGGATTTCGTTGCAACTTACAAATTTGCCTTACTGCATGCGATCGCCGATATCTGTATCGAACGGCCATTAATACTCAATGCCGATCCTGCGCTGAAAACCGCCATCAGTATTGATGATTTGGTAGAGAAGTTTATTGAACTTTACTGGCAACACTCTTTGCCTTTTGGTGCCAATGATGGGTATTTTGTCTTGATTCAAAATAGTGGAAAGCAATCAGCCTTGATCAACAGTTTGATTGAACTACGCCATCAAGGTGTTAACAGTCTATCCCAGTTAAAAGCGCATCTTAGTTATCCAGCTTTATTGCGTAAAACGCGCGGTACGTTAAAAGATGGCCCCTTATGGCGCTTACAAAACTTGTCACGTAATGAAGAATGTTTTCTTTATCCCCATGATAAAAAGAAAAATTACATCGAGTTGAATCCGGGGATCGCATTTTGCTTCAGGCGATTTCACGATTTAGTGGTGTCATTGGCTCGTACTCAATGGGTACAAAAAATCGCCGAGTTTCCCGCAAATCAGGTCATTATAGGCAGTAAAGGCAATTTAAGTGAGTTTCTGTTTGGTAGCGACAGACAGACGATCACCCATGCTAGACCTGTACTGCTTGATATCCAAAAAGGCCAATGCTTCTATTGCCAAAAATCATTAAAAGAAACAAGCGAAGTGGATCATTTTATCCCTTGGGCACGATATCCTAATGATTTAGGCCATAATTTTGTCCTCGCACATAGCAGTTGTAATAATCAAAAACGCGATCATCTTGCCGCTCAGCACCATAAAGATAACTGGTATGAGCAGAATATTATCCAGCATGGCCAAACGTTACACTCTGAACTCAGTCGATATTTTGTCTGTGAGAGTGATCGCTCTGAAGCCATTACGACTTGGGCTTATCAGCTAGCAGGACAAAATCGCTCGCCTCTCTGGCTCGATAAAAAGACCTTTGTGCCTTTTAATGCATTAGACAATGACCTGTCAAATACAGCAATTTAGAGCATGCTCACAGTTTTATGGCACTTATTTTTAGCACTCGCCAAGGTAAGCAACTGTGCTGCAATTGAATGAGCAACGCTGCCAAGCTAAAGTAATCAATGAACTATTTACATGTTATCTTGGTGGCATTACATTTTATCTTCATTGATTTTGTTACCTGTTGATAGTAAAGGTTTACTTTCTGCCAAGGTAATTGATTTCAAAGAGAATAAGGAGTATTTGGTAGACATATATGGCGCACTCGTTCAGTGACAACAAGCAGATGAATGCACCATGGAATTTATTGATAATACATGTCTAGTTTTGGAGGTTAGATGATGAAATCGATTTTCTTACTGCCCATATCTGTGCTTGTGCTGATAGGTTGTACAACGCCTAAATCGCCGAGTGAAGTGTATGACGAGTATAATGCTAAGGTACAGCAGGGGATAAGTTATCAAGAGGACAAGGCTTACTATACCCAACGTAAGCAAGCGGATGTTGAGTCTAAGTTCCCGCAGCAGATGAAGCAGTCCCGCGATGAAGTGATCGCATCTTATCTTTCATTTTCAAAAGCGGCTGCCAAGTGCAAAGCACTCACCTTAGTGTCGCAGGTGATAGAAGGGGATACGGCCGTTCTTGAATATGCACAAAAAGATCTCTGTGGTAATGCATCGGAGGCGAATGAAAAACAAAGAATTAGCATGATAAATGAAGGTGGTTGGAAAATTGATGAGCTCCAAATTAGTCTCTAAATCATTTGGAATATCGTATCAATGACAGGATTTTATGAGTTTTTTAGCCTGCCAAACGGAGTTGAGGTTACTTGCCCCCATTGTGCTGGCTGCGCCACTTTTACCTTTGCCCATGTTTTTCGTTTAGAGAAAAAAGATGTGCATTTATTTGAGGGTAGGCAGTTTGAGATCAAGCAGTTTAATCAAAGGTTTGCCCATAAATGGCCAGGTGTGCTGTTTTTCCCTCCGCTATTGGATGCTTCTTGGCGGGAAAAATTGCCAGAAAAATACCAAGGTACTTCGACTTGGGAACATAGGGCGAACAGTGCTTTTACAGATGGTACAGATCTTGGTCTTATTTGTTGTTATCAGTGTATGGCAAAACAGAAACATCGACTTGAATGGCCCAATGACGCATTTTATTCCCTTGAGTTTAAAGGTCATTCACTTTGGGCATTTAATAAACAGATGATGCTTCAGATCCGTGATTATATTCAGGCCAAAGATCGCGATGCGGTATTCGAGTCTGAGCCGATAGTCATTCGACATTTACCGACAATTTTTAAACTGGCTAAAAATCGCGAGATATTGGTTAAAAAAATTAATAAGCTAATTTATAGCCCATAGTTTCTACATACCTATTTCAAAGACTTGTGTGGTCAATCTCATCGAGTAGTTGTGTTAAGTTGTCTGTGACTCGGATATTTGCTTTTCTATTAGTTATTACAGTTAGCGGGTCTATTATCATGTCGAAATATCATATTGGCACTACCGAGGATGAATTCGAACCCGGTTCCGGCGGCCATATACTTCGTAACAAACTCGCGATAACCGATGAAGAGGATATGGCAGAGGTAGAGACTCAGTTGTTACTAAAGCTTTATGAGTACGTGTTTCAATCTGGTGTTATTGAAAGCGAGCATCTATCGGTTGGTATGCTCTTTGAGTGGCATCGAAAATGGCTCGGTAATGTTTATTACTGGGCTGGTGAGCGGCGTACAGTCAATATGGGAAAAGGTGGTTTCGAATTTACGGCAGCGGCTCAAATACTTAAGTGTCTCACTCAGTTTGAAAAGGAATATTTAAGCAAGTTCAATGGTTTAAATTCGTTTTCTAGAGACGAAGTTGTGAGTTACTTGGCTGAAAGTCATGTGGAATTTATCCTAATTCACCCATTTAGAGAGGGAAATGGACGTTTGTCACGTTTGATACTCGATGTGATGGCAGTAAAGGCGGGTTATCTCCCACTTGATTATGGGATTTGGGAACAAAATAGAGATTTTTATTTTAAGTCAATTCAAGCAGGGTTGGGTGGGGATTATCAACATATGGCTCGTTTGGTAAACGATGTGCTCAGCGCTAAAAACGAATGAAGTTTAGGCTAAGGTCAAATGACTGAAACGGCTTTTTTTGGCCTTCAATTTTGCTTCAACTTCAGCCGTAGTTTTACCCGTCTCAATAGCGGTTGAACTGGCCACAGCGCGATAGAGTCGATTTTGAGTCACTTGTGTATTTTTTGATTTAGTTTTCATAGGATCAACCTCAATTAAGTGCATGAATTATAGCACTCTAGATAACGAATAGACAGCTGTGTATCCAAGGCCCAAAGCAGCAATACTTCATGTTTTACCAATCATATCGCTCTTTAGATATCGATAAAAAGTCGTCAGTAGGTTCTCCAATGACGACTCTTTTAATCAAGCTGACATAGCCGATTAAGGTTTATCAAAGCATAACATTACGCGCTTTTTCTCGCTTCCATTTCAGCTTGGCTTGAAAGGTACTCATCGAAAGTGCCTTGGAAGTTAATCACTTTTTTATCTTTAATATCAATGATACGTGTTGCGAGTGACGATACAAACTCACGGTCATGACTGACGAATATCAAAGTGCCTTCAAAGTCTTTCAACGCATTATTGAGTGCTTCGATGGCTTCCATGTCCATGTGGTTAGTCGGTTCGTCCATGATCAGCACATTGATGTCTTGCATCATTAACTTACCGAATAACAAGCGGTTTTTCTCACCACCTGAACAGTTACGGGCTTTCTTGTTCGCGTCATCTTCGGTGAACAGCAGACGGCCTAACATGGCGCGTACCATAAGATCGTTATGTTTGGGTTGGCGCCACTGTGACATCCAATCCATTAATGTGTAGTCATTATCAAATTCGTCACTGCTGTCTTGTGGACAGTAGCCGATTGATGCGTTTTCTGACCACTTGATCACGCCTTTATTATGTTCTAAATCATTGACTAAGCAGCGTAGGAAAGTGGTTTTTCCCACGCCGTTTTCGCCGATAATCGCTAATTTTGCACCGGCTTCGAGGATTAAGTCGCCGCCTTCGAATAGCAGCTCACCATCAAACCCGTGGGCCAAATCTTCGAGGATCAGTGCTTGGCGATGCATTTTCTTGCCGGCATCGAAACGAATAGAAGGGTGAATACGGCTTGATGATTTCACTTCATCAAGCTTGATCTTGTCCATTTTTTTCGCGCGCGAGCTGGCTTGTTTTGCCTTAGATGCGTTGGCACCGAAGCGGTTGACGAAGTCTTGCAGTTCTTCGATTTCAGCACTCTTTTTGGCGTTGCCCGATAATAATTGTTCACGGATCAAAGATGATTGGGCGAGGAAGTATTCGTAGTTACCAGGGTAAATGCGCAGTTCGCCGTAATCGATATCGGCCATGTGGGTACATACGGCATTCAAGAAATGCCTATCATGGGAAATAATGATCATGGTGCATTTGCGTTTGTTCAACTCGGCTTCTAACCAGCTAATGGTATGTATGTCCAAGTTGTTGGTTGGTTCGTCGAGCAGCAAAATATCTGGGTTGGCAAATAGTGCTTGTGCCAACAATACCCGCAGTTTCCAACCCGGTGCTACTTGTTGCATTAGGCCGTAATGGAAAGATTCTTCAATACCCGCTTCGAGCAGAATCTCACCGGCGCGGCTTTCGGCGCTGTAGCCATCCATTTCGGCAAATTCACTTTCAAGATCGCCAACGCGCATGCCATCTTCTTCGGTCATATTCGGATTGGCGTAGATTGCATCGCGTTCCTGTTTGACTTTCCACAGGGCAACATCCCCCATGATCACCGCATCGATCACACTGTATTGTTCAAACGCGAACTGATCTTGGCTTAGGGTACCGACTTTTAAGCCGGGCGTGATGGACACATTGCCAGAGGTTGGCGCTAACGCTCCGCTGAGGATCTTCATAAAGGTCGATTTGCCACAGCCATTCGCGCCGATCAAACCATAGCGGTGACCATTGCCAAATTTCGCTGAAATGTTTTCAAACAATGGCTCAGGGCCAAACTGCATCGTGATGTTCGCGGTAGAGATCAAAGGAGCTTTCCTAGGTATTTGCTAACGGGGATTGTGACAAACATTTTTCAAAATGAAACATGCGCTTCACCCACTCTAAGCCAAAACATTAAAGTTGGGATAATAAGGTCGCGGAGTATACAGACTAAGGGCTAAAGATGCGAGCAAGGATGTGATGCGCAGCTATAAATCGAGCCGTTTCAGTTGCGTTTATTTTGAGGTTGACCCAAGGCATCAGCGGATCATAGGTAAAATTTTGAAACGGGTTTGAGCTTGATGCTGAGTTCATACCTGTTAGCGTGATATCGTGGATATGCAGATTAAAACTGTCAGCTGCGGTGTATTTTCTTTGCCCTAAAGCCGATGCCAAACCTCGCTAGCGCAAATAAAAGAAGGCGTTTAGCTTATTTACCGTTATTATTCCCGCAGTTTTGTCGAGCAGCAGATTTTACGGCTAATATTTAATGGCTCAGTTTGGAGGCTTTAGGTCCGTAAGATTTAAGATCTAAGCATCACGAGCAATAAGGCTTAACGCCCTATGCTATTGCCGTAGCAACGTCAGTGGCTCATGACTTCATAACTTGAGTGATTTCTCTAATCGCGAATTTTAGTAGCGAATTGAGTCACCCGTTTAACAACTCAAAACCGTAAACTAATACAGTAAAATCAGCCAATAGGGCTGAACTTGGAATTCCCATGATTGAAGAGCAACAGAACAACCCATTACACGGCCTCAAACTCGAGACAATGATCACTGAGTTAGTCGATTTTTATGGCTGGAAAATTTTATACGCGGCATTAAAGCTAGGTTGCTTTAACACCAACCCGACCATTGAGGCCTGTATTATTTTCCTCAAGAAGACTGAGTGGGCGCGGGAGAAAGTGGAAAACTTTTACCTGTATCGATTCAAGCGTATGCCTAAAGCCGTCGGTGAGCAGTTTGATCTTAAGCCACGCGAACGAGGTTTTGCCTCAGGTATTGCGCCGCGTAAACCGATGGAACTCACCATAGAATCTATCGCTAAAATGCAGGCACAAGCCAGCGCCGAGTACGAAGCGGGTAATAAACGTCCCAACTCTGGTTATGGCTCAGGTAAGAGCTTTGGTAGTGGTTCAGGTAAAAGCTCAGGCAAAAAACCTACGGGGGGACGTGGCACCGGCTCTGGATATGGTTCATCGAATAGCAACTCACAGCGCCGAAACGAGCCAAGAAACGATTCAAGAATGGCTGAGCGTTCAGGACCAAGCCCATCGACGGATGACAACGATCCGTGGGGTACTAAACGCGGCTAATTCCATGTCTGCCGAATTGAGTGGGCATGGTTTTTCACAGGCGTTAGTTTTACATTCGTGATTTACAGTGACTAGCCTCAACTTGCTATTTTCGTACCCGTAAAAAATTAGCTCTGGTATGAGTTAGCTTTTGTAAGAGTCGTTTTTAAGTCATGGCTCTAGTTGTATGATAGAACATCTGATTTATCGCCTGATTTAAAGAGAAGAGGTTAGCTGTTGAATACAGCTAACCTCTTTTTCATGATTAACTATTCACTTTATTGCATTAAGGTGAGAAAAATCTCGGGGATTATAGTTTTATATTTGCATATCATGTGCATAACCAGTTAATTCATCAATTTGCAATCAGATGGTGCCGGTTGCTCATGTTTACGACCAATACCAGCGCCTTCTCTAACACCTGTGCTTTATATTCTATACCTTTGTTCATCTTAGTCTGCTAAATGCCCAGAGTTAACGTCAAGGTGTTTGACGATACAGCTCCAAGGTAACCATTTAAATGTTTAATTCTCATTGGGTAAGTAGTTTTAGCCGTCTTGCTCCACCAGCATTCTCTGTTGCCAAACGCCGCTGCCGTCATTCAGCGCCAAGGGATATGTCAATCATTACTATATGTGAACTGCGGTTAGGCTTAGTGGCTGGTATTCGTTTGTGTCTAATGCAGGATAACTTAAGTTTGCCTGACATAGCTGAAAAACTGATAATGAGCCCAGCCACCTTAAAACGTTGTTTGGCCGAGATGGATTTAAACTTTGCCCAACTCGCTGATACTTGCCGATGAGACCCGTTTAATCAGAGCACTGTATTACTTGGCTACACCTGCGCAAGATGCCCACAGTATTACCACTTCTTTATCCTTCAGCGACGCCAGTGATTATAGGCGTTCTTTTAAACGCAGGACTGGCCAATTACCCACTTATTTTCGCAGTTGGCTTGCTTAAGCCATAAGCCATTAAAAACTATCTTACTTATATCTTAAGCTGATACTGCCGCGGTTTGCCTATTCCAAATGTGAATAACCATGCAGGGAAAGCGCGGAACAGTGAGAAAAACCCCGAAGTTATATCCAACATTTTGAATATTTAATGAATAAATAATCAACTTGGCGTTTTATGGCCTTTGCTGGTGAATCATATATTTTATGCGGTTTTATAGGGGGTTCTGTTGATTGCGGTTTTATCTATGATGTAATGATTTAACCGAACGAATAACTAGACACTTTTTTCCATCGCTTTTTTGACTGTGCCATGGTCTCAGATAAACAATGGCATTTATACTCGTTTTCCTATTGCAAAAAACGTGGTGAATAAAAGGCTGAGATGGAGGAACTGAGTGATGAGTGACGAAAAAATCACTGGACTTTATTTCATCGAGAAACTTCAACGCATTTGGATTACTTTTACATTTAGACATCCAGAGCCAGTAGATGACATCGACCATAAGACGTATATGGAGCTGCTAGATAAAATAAAAAATTCAGATGGAACGCGATATGATTTGTACACCTATCTCCTATCAAAGCAAAACAAGTGCACAGACATTCTCCAATTTCTTAAAACACACCCGCAGTGAGAATAATTTATCTCAAGAAGATTTATGTAGTCTGCTCAGGCAAAAAAGCTGCCTGTTCGATATGTTAGATTCCATCACTATTAGCCGTTGGGAGCGGGGAGTTAACATTCCATCCTTAGCTAAACAGTCTGAAATCGTTGAAATATTTGGCTCTGAACTGTTTGATATTTATCGGGAGGACAAAAAATTCATCAACGAAGGTTTAGCGTTAATTAACCTTTTTGAATCGACCATAGAACGCAGTGATCATCCGTACTACCGTAATACTCCTTATCGTGTCGAGTTTATCGAAAGCCACCATCAAAACTTTATGACCCTGCTGCAACTTAGTTTGATTTATGAAAGTAACCCGCGTTTATCCTTTGTGAGCCGTAAGTTATCTCAACCTTTTTTTCGTGGACTCTCATTGGTGGTGGCTTTTAGCTTTGGGGATCAAATCATTGGACACAGTCTATTCTGCCGCACTCAAGGCAAAATTGCCCTTGAATTTATGAATGATGAGGTGGACTTGTTTGAGGTCATTAACCATAACAGTCAAGCTTTGCCAGATACCTTAATGGTGTTCTCCTCCTTTGGTGTAACGCCTTATATTGAAAATTATATGATGTCTGTTTATCTCAATGAATTGGCCACGAGTCGCTCACTTAAGTTTTTGAGTTTTAATATCTGTGATGAGTCACTAAAACGAAAATTGACGCAATTTAAGTTGCCCATATTTAAAGTAAGAACGATAGAAGGCGGCTTCAAACCAGTCAAAAACTATTCGTTTTTCTCCAGTCGCACAGAAGTCATGGCGAATCGTAATTTACTCAAGCTTTCTGTCATCCCTACATCCAAATCCCAGACGATCGATCCCATTTTCTTTATGCAGTTAGAGACCAATATATGAATATTCTCATCATAGATGATCAACGCTTTATTAGAGAAACCATGAAAGCTGATATCCATAAGTACTTAGCAGAGGACAATGTGGAGATCTATGAAGCCAGTAATGGTAATCAAGGAATTGAACTGATCTTAGCTGTAGAAGCAAAACTTGATTTAGTCATTTTAGATTTAAAAATGGATCAAGGTGACGGTATTGCGGTGATTAATATGTTGGCCTCCGAGCCCCGATTTACTGCCATTCCGATTGCGGTGATAAGCTCCTCGGATAAACGGACTTTAGAACTGGTGGATAGCATTATCACGGGTTTGAAGCTCAACTTGCTTGGCGTATTTGCTAAACCTATCAATGTGAATGACATTTTAACGCCATTGCTAGACGCCTCCGACGATAGAAACCTTGCCCATCAACATGAGTCTATCGTGCAAGACATGGCGGCGAATATCAATGTGCGGCAATTGCTCAAAAATGAACAATTAATTTTGTGTTATCAGCCTAAGATTAACCTTAAAACAAAGGAGATCATCGGTTTTGAAGTGCTTTCACGGCTTTGCGATCAATCCAATGGCTATATTTATCCCGACGTTTTTTTGCCACTGGTGAATCAGCAGGGGCTAAATAGCTTGTTTTCGCGGATGGTTATTTCCCAAGCATTGCAATGTTGGTCGCGTCAACCGTTATTAATGGCGTTTGCCCTGTCGATTAACATTACCGCAGATGATTTGACCTGTGATGAACTCATTGAGTACATCATCGAATGTGGTCGTGAGTATAAACAAATCCATTTGATTTTAGAGCTCACCGAATCACAGGAAATCATTAACCAAGATAGAGTGCTTAACTCAATTGCACGGCTGATCATCAATAATATTGATATTTCCCTCGATGATTTCGGTAAAAGTTATTCTACTTATGATCGTCTTGATGCCATTCCCTTTAAAGAGATCAAAATTGATAAAAGTTTTGTCTCCGATATGGATATCAATCACCAACATTATCTCATCGTAGAATCCACCATCGCGCTTGCGCAGAAGATGCACGTAAAGGTGGTTGCAGAAGGCGTTGAGACAAGTGCAATAGAGTTAATTCTCTCTGAGTTGGGGTGTGATGTTGCCCAAGGTTATTTGTACAGCCCCCCGATTGAAGGTCGTTATCTTATTGATTGGATTGCTCAATATAATAGGAGTGCCTAATGTATGAATGCTAATACTGAGTTACTCAAGGCCTTATCTGTATTCTTTGAGCAATACAGCCAAGAACAGCAATCGCGACTGCGATTGACACTGATTGCTGAATTACAGCGAATGCGACTTGAGCTAGAACAATATGAGTCCTCTGACAGTATCGAAGGGCTGAAACATCAATTTACGGGTATTGCGCGCTACTTGGAGCTTAAAGATATGCTGTCTGTCATGGATGTTTGCGAGCGAGAGCAGTTTGAGTATCAGTTATGCAGCTTGCTAAAGGCCGTAATGGATTACGCTAATGAGCTTTAAATATAGCGCTTGTATCAATATGTTCAGTGGCTTGTGGGTCACTCTGTTGGTGCTGTGGTTAACCTTGTCCCACTCACGTTATGAATTTGACTCCATTTACAATAAAAAAGCAGAAGCGGTTTTTACTTCTTCACGGGATATGTTCTTACAACATGAAATTATGTTGGATGCGCTAAAATCGTTTTTTTATGCTTCGAGTGAGGTAACGTCACAGGAATTTGAGGTTTTTGCTAAGGACTTACTGAAGATCAAATCTGCTGTCGCTTTTACACTGACCCCCGAACTTGAACTGGCCTATATCTCTGATCAGACAATGGCGCCAGAACTTAAGCCACTTAAATTAGTCAAGAATAGTAAAGGGGAACTTCAGGCTAGCCTTGCCGATTACACGTTAGCGGTTGTTAATATCGATGGGCCTAATATGCTTTATTTAGTCTATGCCATTTCTCATCAGCGGATATTAGCGCGGATTGAGCAGGAGCAGGGTGTATGTATTAGCTATCAATTTGAACAATCGTTATTGCAAAGTTCATCCTGTAACCATGAGTTTTCCACAGGCATATTTTCAATGTTTAGCTACACAGATAGCCGAACTTTGGATATTCCTGGATACCAAACCCGTGTGAATTTACGCATAGAATATCAAGTGCCACAAAAAGAGGTTGTCGAGCTAATCGTGATTATCTTACTGATAGCTTCTCTTGGTATTACTCTGTCTTTTCTTTTGTACTTTAAGTCTAAAAATCAGCATATTGTAGAGCAGATAAAGCTCGATAATCGATCTAGATTAGCAGTGCTTTCCAGCATAAATCATGAGATCCGCACTCCTATCAATGCCATTCTTGGCTACAGTCGCATGTTAAAAAAAGCGCGCTCACAGCCACAAAAACTGGACGAAATTATCGATAAAATGACCTGGTCAGCTAACTTACTTTACTCGGTTGCCGAAAATACGTTGAATTACAGTAAGGCTGAAGCTGGGCAGTTAAAATTGAATCGGCATTTAGTCAATTTACACGAATATCTGAGCAATATTGAGGATTACTATCGTGCTTTTAGTGCGACATCGGGTAAACGTTTAAAGGTTGTCGTGAATGAGTCTCTGCCGAAGTTTATCGAGCTCGATGGGACTAAGTTATTCCAACTCATGACGAACATTATCAATAATGCCTTTAAATACAGTACGGGTAGCGAAGTGCATTGTTATATGGACTTACGCCTTATACGTAACCATAAAGACCATAGTCCTATGCTTAGGGTACTGATCCGCGATTTTGGCGAGGGAATGTCAAAGGAAGCGCAGCGCGCTTTAGTTGATCCCTTTATGCACGTATCTGACTCATATACAACAACATCGGGCATGGGATTAGGACTCTATACTTGTAATCGATTGCTTGAGCAAATTGGCGGTAAGTTTATGTTGCGCAGTCAAAAGGGCAAAGGCACCACAGTGCTGTTACATTTTCCTTGCCAACTTACCGAGGTGAAAGAACGATTAACGATTCAATATGATCAACAAAAAGTGTTAATCATAGATGATAATCTGTTTAACCTTGAGATTTGCAAAGCCATGCTAGAGCACTATCATTTTCAAACCTTCAGTGTTGATAACGCAGTGCAAGCACTTAAGATGTTGATTCACTCATTGCCACATATTGTTATTGTGGATTACCGTTTACAAGATATGAATGGCTTGCAACTTATTAAACAGATGCAACAAACATTACAAAACCTTGCCAGTGATACCCAGCTTGAGCATCACTGTCACTTCTTTTTGCTTTCAGCTAATGATAGCGATGATATTCCTGAGTTAGCATTATTCCCTGAGGTACATTTCATGCAGAAACCTTTTAGTGCTGAAATATTTCTCAGTAAATTGGCCGTAAAATCGTAAATTATCAAAGCATTGGTTCTGGTTTTTAAAGCTTATTTGCCGAATGTGTGGGATTTACATCGCGGTAGAGCCAATCCCGTTGCGGTAATATGGGGGTAAAGACAAAGACGCTGTGATTAGTGTAGAACGCTGCTAATCTAAACATGTCGGAGATCTTCTCTAAAAGCGTCATTGCTAGGAATAATCGATGGAAAAAGAATCTCTTGAGTCTGTTTACCCCTTTTTAACCGAAGCCTTACGGCTAAGCGAGAATGGCCTCGCTGTTTTGGACAAGCACAATCATTTTATCTTTTATAACCATACCTTTGCGAAAATGTTTGGTTTTGTTGATCAAGACATGGCTGGCCGGCATTTTGACGACATGATGCACTTTGCCTTTACCCATAAGCAAGGGCCTAAAATTGATCATGAAACCATAGAGGAATGGCTTGAACTTATTCATGCGAATCAACGTAAATCAGCTTTTCGACGTTTTGAAGTGGATCTGGTCGACGGTAGCTGGCTGCAACTTTCTGAGCAGGTTTATCACAATGGCGATATGGTCATTGTTTGCACCGATATTACCCAGTTAAAACAGGTCGAATTTGCCCTAAGGAATGCGCAGACTGAGTTGAATCGACTCGCACTCACCGATGAATTAACTGGTATTGCCAATCGACGGCATTTTTTCCAGCAGTTAGAGCATGAAATCAAACGCTTGAGTCGTCTACAGTTACCTTTGTGCCTTGTCATGATGGATATCGATTATTTTAAACTCGTTAATGATCGCTATGGGCATCAAGTGGGTGACAAGATATTGCAGCATTTTACCCAATTTATCAGTGCTCGCACGCGCCCATACGATATCTTTGGTCGCTTCGGCGGTGAGGAATTTGCGCTATTACTGCCAGAAACGTCGGTCGATGTCGCGCAGAAAATTGTGACGCGTATGATGTTAGCGCTTGCGAATGAAGATATTTCAGCGATAGTCGCCGATTTTCACTATCAATTTTCGGCAGGAGTGAGTGCGTTAACACCTGTAATTACTCATCATGCCATCGAAGAAAACAGCGGTATTTTAGCGCTTCAGTCTGTGCCTTCACCGATTGAAATAGGAAGTCAGTGCCGTTCAGATGCTGAAAAGCTGGTGGCCGAGGCCGATAAAGCCTTGTACCACGCTAAAACTACGGGGCGAAATCGTGTCGTGGTTTGGGATGATGTGATATTAACGGCTAAAGCTTAACGAACCCTGTGGTTGTCGAAATCTAAGCATCGCGATACCAAACCAAGAGTAAGCGCTGCTTGGCTCCTATTCTTAACTTGATATTGTACTTAATGCAGCGTTTTGTTCCTCTGTCTTTTAACCTAAAATAGCCAGCTTAATGTGTCTCTCACTGCATAGGGTTCAAGGTAAGCCGTGTTAATCAATCAGCAATATAACCGCCATGGACCCGATTATCGATTTGGTGAGCAAGTCACTTTTCTTGATATTAAACAAACCTTTGGTTTTAGCCATGTCCGTGTTGGCCGCTGGGTGACGCGGGATGAATCGCGCATTGCTGCGGATTTAGTGTTTGATTCGCTCGCCGATCTGGCCTTTATATTAAAATTGCCACCTTTGACTTTAGGGCTGCGAGAAACCGTCAGCCAGGCCTTTGGTCATGGCGGCCAAAAGGGCGTTCAGGCCCATTATGCTCCCGCGACCCGAGAGTTAGCATTGGCTAAAAATGCAGGTGCTGGTGCTTTAGCCCATGAGTTTTGGCATGCGTTTGACCATTATATTGCCGCTAAATCATTCAAACCCACTAATAAGCGGTTTCAGTGTGCGAGCGATCTTTGGCTATCCGATCTGCCCATCATAGAGCATCCATTAAATGCTCGATTATCTGAGATCTTCAAAGTGACATTGTTGAGTGGACAGGGTGATGAGCCCCATGATTATGTTCGCCGAGCGATTGCATTAGATAAAAAACATGGGATGCAGTACTTCTCTCGGCCAACGGAGATGATGGCGCGAGCATTTGAAGCCTGTATAGAATCCTATACTGATATTTCGAATCCGTATTTAGTGTCGGGAACCCGTTTCTCAACAATGGCAAAGGAGGGAGCTTATCCCGATGAGGCCCACAGACAAGTGATTTTTCAGGCGCTGATCAATTACTTTGAACCGTTGGGGATCGCATTGGGTAAAAATCCCTTAACTAGGGCGTGTTGACGTTTTGAGTCATGCATTTAAACAGAGGTTGGTTTAGTGTCGCTAGAGGGCAAGGCAAAATGTAAAACGACATTCGCCTTAGGTATTTTGAATGTGTTTTGAATGCGAATGGCAGTGGACAGGTGGAGGGTCACGAGCCGTTTGAAAGCTCGTTGCCAATCAAGCTCGCGTGCTTAGTCGACAGCATTTGCCAACAATAGGCCAAACTATGGCGAATCGCATCAAGATATTGAGATGCCTGAGTATCCATTAAATACCAATAGCTGGGTTTTGATTCTGGCATGTGGTTGAAAAATAAAGCTTCAGCATTGATGAGCTGGCTAGGATGAGCAAATTGCTGCCAAATGTTGATGGGTGTATGCGCCAGTGTGATTAGCCATTCAAGTTGCATCTGCCGCGTGGCTGGATTTAGCGCATCTGCGATTAATAAGCTCGGCTCCTGTAAACGCTCAAGTAAATCAAAGGGATTACCTGCGTTTATCCTAGGTGTAACTTGGCATGGTTGCATGTGGTTTATTGCGGATAGGCGAGGTAAAAATACGGACGCTAAGCTAAATTCAGGCCAGTCGAGCAATGGTACCAAAGCTTGGGCAATCCGCCGCTCGCCTAACCAATTATGCACCATGCAAGGTAAGTGATCGTCAGGCGGTAAATCATTGGGTCTTGCTAAACTCGGAAACAGCGACATACGCTGCACTTGCACATGCTGAGACAACTGCTGCATCAACACGATTGTGGTTAACCCAGATGAAGGCCAGCAGCCAAGCTGAGGCGTTAATTCAATCGCAACTTGCGTCAAGGCTTGGGTAAGCAGACCACTTTGTGGATGACCTTGTACCACAAAGGCATATTTTGATTCAGCAAAACCACCGTTGGCAATATTTACTATCTGATTATTTACATTGCTGTTTTCAGCCCATTGAGTACCGTTAAAAATAAATGTCGTACCTGTGATCGCAGGCTGCCAATCGCCAGAAGCATTACCAATAATGGTCACTTGCTCAAAGGCAAGGGTGTCCGCTAGAGCTTGCAGATCTAATTTAGCATGTGGCATCTGCAAATGTTGATGCATGTGGGTGTGAGACTTTGGCATAGGCGGAACATCTGTTTTACGAACTCAAAATGGACTTCATTGTAATGGATTATCCCCCTGAGCCCAAAGGGTTAATCCATTGAAGTTTACCGGATGCTGTTTTAACGCAGGATAGTTTTGCTTTAGGTATACCGCGCATAAAAGTGATGCGCGGTATTTGCGATTAACAATTAGACTAAAAATTATAGCTCAGGCTAAGTTCGACATTTCGCGGTTCGCCGAAGAAACCTTGATTGTAGAAATCGATACTAGAGTAGTACTTTTCATCAAACAAGTTTCGAATATTCAAACGGACAATCGCATCATCAGTGAGTTGATAACTTGCCATAAGATTGGTAAGGAAATAACTGGCTTGTTCAGAGCTTTCGCCATTAGGACCTGCGTTTTCTACATAAATCTTGCTCTGCCAGCTTAAGTTACCACCTAGTGTGAGATCTTCTAGAGCGCCATCAAAGTGATAGAGCGAAGATAATCGTACTAAGTTTTTAGGCAAATGCGTGCCAAAGGCCGAACCATCGGCTTTTTCAGATTCACTGTAGGTGTAACTGAAGTACAGATCCCAATCCTCTGTGGGTCTACCCGTTAGTTCCATTTCAAAACCACGGTTACTGGTGCCATCCACAGCGCGCATTGGAAAGCTACCATCAGGAAGTGGGTCTTTAATGTTAGGATCTTTTTCCGCCACATTTTCCTTTTGAACTTTAAACACTGCAACACTGGCGGTGAGTTTTTCGTCGAAAAAATCGGCTTTACTGCCAAGTTCAATATTATTGCCAGTTGTCGGGTCTAAGCGTTTGTTATTAGCATCTTTGGCATCTTGAGGCTGAAAAATCTCAGTGTAACTGGTATAAATCGACACACTGTCACTGATATCGTAAATCAATCCCGCATACGGCGTAATGACATCATTGTGCTCATAACCTGGATCGACTTTATATTGGCTGATACGGCTTCCTAACAGCAGTGTGACCTGATCGTGCAAATTGAGTTGGGTAGCAATATAGGCACCTTTTTGGATCTCTTCAGTCTCTTCATTGGTGGGAATCGATGGATAATTTGGCTCTGCAATCGAGCCATCCCACTCAAAGAAATTGCCTACGCTTAAAACATCTGTGGTGTAGTAAGAGTCGGCGCTAATATCTTGTTTTGAATAGAGTAGCCCGGTTGTTAGTTTATGTTCTCGACCCAATAGTTCGAATGGCCCTGAAGCAAATATTCGCGCCGCATCTTGCTTACGGGTTGATTGGTAAATCATAGGCAATGCACTCATCCCCAAACCTGTGATTTTATCTGGGGAGCCATATAAATATAGCAAGTGCCCATCCATCTTATCCTCATGATGTTCTATGTCGAGTTTGAGTTCCCAGTTATTATCAAAGTTGTGTTCTAAAGTAGAAAAAACGTTCGCACCATGGCGTTTCCAACTAGACCAAGATGCTGCAGTGGTCGTCGAACGGGGAAGGTCACTCGCTAAACTGCCGTCGGCATAAAACAATGGCAGCGCTCCCCAAGTGGAGCCTTTAGGATCGCGGTCACTATAGTCCGCGCCCAAAGTGAATAATGTGCTATCACTTAATCTTGCAGTAACGACGCCATAAATTTGCAGATTTTCATCTTCGGCTAGATCGGTAAAACTATCTGATTTTTCATAGGCGGCGGCAAAACGTGCTTGGACATCGGCATCTTCTGTTATGTCCACTGAACTATCACCTTCTACACGATAACTGTCCCATGAACCTACTTTTGCACTGAGGTAACCTCCTGGTGAAGATTTTGGACGTTTACGAATGAGGTTGATGGCGGCCGAGGGTTCTCCTGCACCCGTTAATAATCCGGTTGCACCACGAACCACTTCTACTCGATCGAAGATAACCGTATCGGTCGAAGCATCATTGAAGAAACTAGAATAGTTAACGGGCACACCATCAAATTGGAAGTTAGTGATTGGATTACCACGGGCGCTGAAAAAGTAGCGGTTAGTTTCTGCTTTCTGTGCAGAAATACCCGGTGTTAAAAACATTAAGTCAGCAACATTGTTAAGAGAAAAACTCTGAATAAATTCTTGATCTATAATCGTCACTGACTGCGGCGTTTCTCTCAGTGTTAAGGGTAAGCCCGTTGCTGTAGCAGCTTTATCTAAACGACTACCTTTAATACTGATCACTTCGATATTGGCGTCTGCGTCTGATTGAGTTTCGTCGGCGTAGGAACTCGGCGCTAACAATAGGCTCGAAATGAGCGCTGCTAACAAGGTTTTATCCATCATGATTCCCCATCATAGTATTTTGTGATCGGCATTCTAATTGAAAACAATTCCCAGTACATCGTATTGATAACAATTTGCATTACCTTTACACTCGCGAAATACGATAAGTGTTAGGAAAGTCACAAATGGCGAAGATCAGTAACCGATTCTGGTTTATGTTGCATGGTTGGGTGTCGCTCCCAATTTGGTTGTTATTTTGTTTTATCTGCTTGACGGGGACGATTGCGGTACTGAGTCATGAGATCACTTGGTTAACGAATCCAGCATCGAGGGCGTTGAACCCTAATGATTTACCCGTAAAACCGGTTAGTGAATTAATGACGATTGTTGAGGAAGCCTACCCAAGTGCGGCAGTCTCTGGTGCTATGACCTTAGAACCGTATATGGTCAATGTGATCATGTTCAGTGACGCGGATAAACCCTATGCCATGGCCTATGTCAATCAATACACTGGTGAGATCCAACAGATTAATGAAGGCATGACATTTGCCGGCTTTATCAGATCTTTACATGCTTGGTTATTATTTCCTTGGCAAAGCGGTTACAGCTTGGGCTATTACCTTGTCTGTTCGATGGCGCTGTTTATGCTCGCGTCTTTAGTGACGGGACTCATTGTTTATAAACGTTTTTGGCGAAGTTTTTTTGCTCCGAAATTGCGAGTGAGTCAAGGTAAAAAGACACTATTGGCCGATTTGCATAAATTGTCTGGTGTGTGGTCTATTTGGTTTATCGCGATTATGGCCGTTACCGGATTATGGTATTTAGTCCAAGCCATTTTTTGGCATGCAGATATTGATATCGAGCCACATGCGCCATTGGTTGCTGCTGAGCAATTGCCCTTTATCCAAAAGGGTGATGTGAATCCCGCAGATCCAAGCGTGTCATTTGCACAAGCCTTAACATTAGCGCAAACGCACTTTCCAGACTTTCAACCAAGCTATGTGATGAAACCCGAGCATAATCGTGACATGTATCATCTGAGCGGTAGCGGCGAGCACATTTTTTATGATCAGTATTCTTACAACCTCAGCATTAACCCTTGGACGGGGGAGATTGCAAGAGCGACATCACCCGAGACGATGACAGGAATACAAACGCTAATGCATATCGCAGATCCTTTGCATTACGGTACCTTAGGTGGTATCTGGACAAAAATCATTTGGTTTATTTTTGGGGTGATCCTATCGGGTATGTCAATCACGGGATTTATGATGTGGGGACTGCGTAATGTGCGTGCAATTAAAAAAATGGAATCCCCCAGTACTGTGGCAGATAGGTTAGAGGAGGTACGTTAATGGCTTTCATTCATTCAACTTTTTGGCAAAAAAATAAATATAAACTGAGTGGGTTTATTCTATTGCTCCCCCTATTGTTTTTGTATCAGTCGCTAACACCTACATTTCCACCGGCCTGGCAGGCTCAAGAGTTAGGTGAATTTAAAATAGCCCCTTTACCCTTAGATCTAAAAGCACCCTATGTGCATCATGATGACTATGTGAAAGATTTTATGTTGGTTTTTGAAAAAGGTGAGGTAGGCAATATACGCCAAGGCTATGCCAATATTGGAACGCAGGCTTTGCCAATAGCAGATTTACAGCGCAGCGAGAATGGTATTTTACACGGTAATAAGCATGGCCAACACGTACACGCCATCGCAACTAAGACGCTAACCTCCGCCGATAGTCTGTGGATATTGATAGAGAATTGGCAAGGTGAGTGGCAAGTGGCAAAGTGGCCTCTGCCTGCCGAGCTAATAGTACAGACACACTGATGAGATAAAAACTAAACACTAATGGCGATCCTATGGAGTAATAATCTCAGGGTCGCTTTTAGTGGCGTAGATTAAGAATGATTAACCGAATACGGGTAAAGAATAACCTTTTTCACCGTAAACGCTCACTTTTGAAGGCATAAACACAACGGGGACGTTTATTCCTCATTAATAAATGATGAATTTGTTATATACATCACCAAAATACAAATGAAAGTGATTCGCAATAGTGTTACCGTATGTTCATCCTAAATAAACTCCCTAAATTACTATGCGCTTTTATCTACTACCTCTCGCGTCTGCCATTACTTTGGCATTAAACCCTTTGTCAGTTTTGGCTGCAGAGCCGTCTTCTGCAGCAGATGCAAATGATCAAAATATTGAAAAAATCACAGTGATGGGCAAGTACACTGTGAGTCGAACCATTGATACCGCCACAGGTTTAGGGCTGTCACTGCAGGAAACGCCACAGTCAGTGAGCATCTTGACCGCTGAACGGATCCAGGATCAGGCACTCAATACCGTTGTTGATGTGGTTAATAACACAGTAGGTTTGTCTTCATCTAAAACAGATAACGTTCGAAATGGCTTTATGGCCCGTGGTTTTGCGGTTCAGAATTACCAGATCGATGGCGTACCTTTATCTTGGAGTTTGGGGGGCGATGCAGGTGAGACTGTGTCAGATATCTCTCTGTACGAGCGTGTAGAGGTGGTGCGTGGTGCAACAGGCTTACTAACGGGAGCAGGGGATCCTTCTGCTTCAATCAACCTAGTGCGCAAACATGCCGACAGTGACGAACTTAAGGGCTATGTTGATGTTGCTACGGGTAGCTGGGATAAAAAACAAGTTACCGCAGATGTTTCTAATGGCCTCAACGACAGTGGCAGTGTACGTGGTCGCATGGTCGCGAAATATGTCAATAGCGATTCTTATCAGGATCTTTATCAAGACCGTAAGACCATTCTTTACGGCGTAATTGATTCAGACATTACTGACAACACTATGCTGCGCGTCGGCGGTAGTTACAATAACAATAACCCCAAAGGAGCGATGTGGGGTGCATTACCAGCAGTATTCAGCGATGGTTCAGTTACTGATTGGGATGTTTCTACTACAACAGCGGCAGATTGGAGCCGTTGGGAAACGACTAACATCAACTATTTTGCTAACTTGAACCATTATTTCAGCAATGGTTGGCAGTTGGTGGCGAACTATAATCGCATGGAATATGAAACCACCACCAAAATGATCTATATGTCTGGCTTGCTGAATAAAGAAACCGGTGCAGGATTGAGCGGCCAGCGTTATCACAGCCATGGTGAAAGTAACTCTGATAATTTCGATTTTCAGTTGAAAGGCGATTACCAACTCTTTAACCGTGAGCATCAATTTGTGACTGGTGCCTTATACAGCAAACAGAAATCCTATGCAGATACCTATGAACCCATCCGTGAGAATATGACGGGCTGGGACTCAAAGGCAGTTGAAAACTTTTATGATTGGCAAAGCAACGCCTTTGAAGAGCCTGAATGGTCAACAAATGCCAATCGCCAGTTAAATATGGATACCGAGCAGAAAGGTTTCTACGCAGCAACGCGGCTGACAATTACCGATGATTTAAAAGTGATTGCCGGTGGCCGTATTTCTAGTTGGAACCGCGAAGGGATCAGTTATGGTACTGATACTAACTTTGGTGATGATGGCGTGTTCGTTCCTTATGTTGGCGCCTTGTATGACATAAACGAAGAGCATCGTGTTTACGCCAGTTATACCGAAATATTTAATCCGCAGAACAGTAAGGATATTAACGGTGATTATTTAGATCCACTCGAAGGTAAAGCCTATGAAATTGGTTTAAAGAGCGCTTATCTAGATGATCGTCTGCACACTGCTGTGGCACTGTTTAAGATTGAACAGGATAATCTGGCAACAGCCGCTGGGACTATCATTGTTGACGGTACTCCAACCACTTATTACAAAGCTGCTCAAGGTACTGAGAGTACAGGCTTTGAGTTAGAAGTGGTGGGGGAGTTTATCGATGGGTGGAATATCACGGCTGGCTACTCGCAGTTTACAGCGGAAGATGCTGACGGAAAAAAAGTGGCGGCTACTAGCCCTCGCAAACAGTTTAAACTATTCACAACTTATCAGTTTGTTGATTACCTGCCTGAATTGACCGTGGGTGGTGGTATTAACTGGCAGAGTGATAGTTACTCTGAAGGGGGGACAGTAAAAATCGATCAGGATGCTTACTCTTTAGTCAACCTGATGGCTCGTTATAACCTTACTGACAATATGGATCTGCAACTTAACGTAGAGAACCTATTAGATGAAAAATATTATGCTTATATGTCTGCCTCTGCCTCAATGTCCGAAGCATATAGCGTGTATCATTACGGAACCCCACGTAATGTGACCCTGAGCTTTAATTACCGCTTTTAAATTTTCCGCTAAATAAAAGGAGTAGCCGCGTTATCGGCGACTCCTTTTTTATCTTCTATTATTGTTATTCCCAATATTTTGATGGCTTGTTTCGTGCGTATTAACGACTCAGTACTGATATCGGTAAATATTGGGCTAACTCACCTATGGTTCGTTCCAAAATATAATACTGTTATTAACTGAAAGCGGGAAGATGATGCCCTTCAATCTAGTTATGGAATGGCAACGTATTGTGTTGGTAGTTTACCCTTTTTCTTGTGCGCATTGTATTGTCAACAATCAGTGCGGCAACGAACAGAGTCAATAGAAAAATATAGGTATACTCATGCCATTAGCCTTATTACAAGGTTGTGGCTTATCGCCAGCTTTTTAAGCTAAAGACCAGGTGTTATATAGATTAAGCCGTTGTTGGACCTATAAAGTATTTTATGTTGATGACAAGTTGTCAATAATTCATATCATTAATAATAGACATCAGCGTTTGACTATTTAGTTAATAATCATTTCAAAACTGCACTTTTAATGAGACATAATGTCATAGTAAATATGGGCTTGTTTAGTAAGTTTACTTTCATCAATGCATAGAAAAGTGATTCACTTTTCACAGTAAAGACCAAGGACTCCCGTTTTGAGGAGAATAATATGCAAATAGAAACGCTTTATGATGTTATGCAATGGACTAGAAATATACACCAACGGCTGCATGCATTTGCGGCACATTGCGCACTTACAAATGATAGCGAAAGAAGCGGATTACTGTTGGAGTATATTTCAGCCCACGAGCAAAAAATGGCACTGGTTATCAGGCAGTTCGAAGATAATGGCAATAGCAATGCACTTAACACTTATTGTCGGCATTATTATGAAAAAACCGCTATTCCTTTTAACACCATAGGTGAACATCCGTTTAAGAGGATGGATACGGATGAAATAGCGATGGCCACACTTGAGTATCATAAAAATATTGTAGGGCTGTTTGAATATCTACAAAACTGCAGTTCTGCACCTTCCGTAACAGAATTTCTTAGCAATATACTGTCCCTTGAAGAAGCTGAATGTAGTGGTCAAGTAAAATTGGCCACGGTTTTAGAGTCATTCCAATATAAACGTTCTGACTCATTTGGCGTTAACCCACCATTATATTGATGGGGTCTGGTCTCACTGTAGTATCCAGTGATGTAATTTGTGATCTCTTTATCTGCTTCTGTAAAATTCCCATAACCACTAGCGGGTATCCACTCAGATTTCAAACTTCTAAAGAAACGCTCCATTGGTGCGTTATCCCAACAATTCCCGCGGCGAC
>NZ_JAKKRO010000056.1:0-32648 GCF_025654235.1 Shewanella sp. SM32
TTTCGCACAATATTGAGTTGCATTATTTACCGCCTTACAGCCCGAACCTCAATCCGATAGAAAGACTGTGGAAGGTCATGAATGAGCACGCGAGGAACAGCGTGTACTTCAAAAATAAGCGAGATTTCAGGTCCGCACTGGATAAATTTTTCAAAGAAACATTACCCGATATTGGTGAAAGTTTAGCGTCGCGGATCAATGATAATTTTCAGCTCTTTACCCACGCATCTTCAGGTTGATTGGGTATAGGTTCTAAGTTCTAAGTTCTAAGTTCTAAGTTCTAAGTTCTAAGTTCTAAGTTCTAAGTTCTAAGTTCTAAGTTCTAAGTTCTAAGTTCTAAGTTCTAAGTTCTAGCAAGCATAAAAAAACCTGCATGATGCAGGTTTTTTATTTACTGAAGATTTTCTTGAATTAAAAATATAGCGAATAAGCTTATTTCTTACGCCAAGTGGTGCCACTTGGACCATCTTCAAGCACAACGCCCAAAATATCTAAACGATTACGCGCCACATCCGCAGCAGCCCAATCCTTTTCGGTACGAGCACGGTTACGCTCAACGATTAAGGCTTCGATTTCGGCCACTTCATCGTCACTACCGCCACCTTGAAAGAAGGCCTCTGGCTCTTGGCTTAATAGACCTAACACATCTGCTAATTGCTTCAAGGTGACCGCTAACGCAGATGCCTGTGCCATATCGGTCAGTTTTAAACGATTGATCTCACGCACCATATCAAATAGAACGGAATATGCTTCAGGTGTATTAAAGTCATCATCCATCGCCGCTTTAAATTTCGCGACAAACTCTTCTGCTGGCGCCGCAGCAACAGTCAAGTCGACATCTTTAATGGCGGTATATAAACGCTCTAAAGCTGAGCGAGCTTGTTTCAAGTTATCTTCTGAATAATTCAGTTGGCTACGATAATGGCCAGATAATAAGAAATAACGCACAGTTTCAGCATCATAGTGACCAAGCACATCGCGAATGGTGAAGAAGTTGCCTAAGGACTTAGACATCTTTTCACGGTCAACCATCACCATGCCAGTGTGCATCCAATAGTTGACGTATGGCGTGTCATGGGCACAGCAAGACTGAGCGATTTCATTCTCATGATGTGGGAACTGTAAGTCAGAGCCGCCGCCATGGATATCAAAATGCAGACCTAAATGTTTGCTGTTCATGGCCGAACATTCGATATGCCAGCCAGGACGACCTGGTCCCCATGGGGATTCCCACGTTGGTTCGCCAGGTTTAGACATTTTCCACAACACAAAATCCATTGGATTTTGCTTGGTTTCATCCACTTCAACCCGAGCACCAGCTTGCAGTTGATCTAAATTCTGGCCCGATAAACGGCCATAATCAGGATATGAGGCCACGCTGAAAAGCACATCACCATCGCTCGCCACATAGGCATGGCCACGGGCGAGTAATAACTCAACCATGTCGATGATTTCAGCAATGTGAAGGGTCGCGCGCGGTTCAAAATCGGGGCGCAACATATTTAAGGCATCGAAGTCTTGGTGCATTTCACCAATAAGACGCTCGGTTAAGGCTTCACAGCTTTCGTTATTCTCGTTAGCGCGCTTGATGATTTTGTCATCAACATCAGTAATATTGCGCTGAAAATTCACTTCATAACCCGCGTAACGCAGGTAGCGCACTATCATGTCGAAGGAAACAAAAGTACGGCCATGACCAATATGACAGAGATCGTATATGGTCACACCACACACGTACATCCCAATTTTCCCGGGATTAATTGGCTTAAATTCCTGTTTTTGGCGGGTAATACTGTTGTAAATCTTCAACATCGATATTCTCTTCAATGATACATTCAGGTGTAAAATCAAGGAGTCAGTCTATCACGGCCTGACAGGTTTTGAATACTGCACTTTGCGCGCAATCCGAGATAAGTTAGAATCGCGCCACTATTTACACTGAGTATGAAAACATGATCACATTACACACTAATTTGGGCGACATTAAACTGCAACTGAACGCTGAAAAAGCACCGTTAACAGTAGCAAACTTCATGAAATATGTTGACGAAGGTTTCTTCGAAGGCACTATCTTCCACCGTGTGATTGACGGTTTTATGATCCAAGGTGGTGGCTTCAACGAAGACATGAGCCAAAAGCGTTGTAACGAGCCAGTGAAGAACGAAGCCAATAACGGTTTATCAAACCGTACTGGTACTGTCGCTATGGCGCGTACTTCAGATCCACATTCAGCTACTGCGCAGTTCTTCATTAACGTGAACAACAACACTTTCCTCGATTTTAAATCAGAAACCTCACAGGGCTGGGGCTACTGCGTATTCGGCGAAATCGTTGAAGGCATGGACATTATCGAAAAAATTAAAGCTGTTAGCACTGGTAACCGTGGTATGCATCAAGATGTGCCATTAGAAGCCATTGTGATTGAAAAAGTCAGCGTCGCGGCATAATACGGCGAATGCGAACTCTATTTATAGGCGATCTGCACCTGAGTGCAGATCGCCTTGATATCACCCAAGCGTTCACTCGCTTTCTCGACACTGAACTCGATGATGCCGACGCCCTTTATATCTTAGGCGATTTGTTTGAAGTCTGGGTTGGTGATGATATTGCCTTACCTTTTGCCCTCGACATCGCCGAAAAACTCAAGCAAGTATCACAAAAGTTGCCCGTGTATTTTATCCATGGCAACCGTGACTTCATGCTAGGCAAACAATTTGCGCGCGCCGCAGGCATGCAAATTTTACCCGAAGTCACTCGCCTCAATTTATACGGTGTCGACACTGTAATTTTGCACGGCGACAGCTTATGTACTTTAGATAAGGCCTACCAACGCTTTCGAAAACTGCGCAGTTTATCGCTGTCTCGTTGGCTGTATGGTTGTTTATCCAAGAAAACCCGTCAGGGCATTGCTGATAAAATTCGCAGTAAGAGCAAGAACAGCAATAAGCAAAAAAGCTACACTATCATGGATGTAGAGCCCAATGCGGTCGATGTGTTATTTGCCAAGACACACACTAAGCATATGATCCACGGTCATACCCACAGACCAGCCATTCATCAACTTGCTAATGGCTGTAAGCGTATAGTGGTTGGCGATTGGTATGAACAAGGCAGTGTGCTCAGTGTGAGCGCTGAAGGGATTAATTTACAGTCCTTACCCTTCGACCCTATGATGACCTAAAGGCATTGGCTTAAGTAGGCCTCATTTAGCGTTACTTAAGCTTAAATAGCTTAAATTTTTAGCTTTAATAGCTTGAAAATACTGTGATTAACGGTTTTTTAGAACCGTTAATCGTTTCAGCTATATGGACTTAACTCTACTCGTTTGGGGAAGCAAAACCGTTCAAATTAATTTAATAGAGGCGACCCACTGTGGAAACGAAACTCATCATCCTGCGCCAAAATCAACTCCGCTTCTAACTCGCCAAAGTACTTCACTCGCTCGCTAATATCCTCAGGTGAAACCAACTGAGCTAACGCAAGATAATCTTGATAATGTCGCGCTTCAGAGCGCAGCAGTGACACATAAAACTTACTCAGCTCACCGTCTAAATAAGGCGCGAGTTTAGCGAAGCGCTCGCACGAGCGAGCCTCAATATATGCCCCTACAATCAACTTATCCCGCAAAATATCTTTCTCATGAGTTGTCACATGACTCATCATGCCCTTGGCATAACGCCCCGCGCGAATATTGCGGTAATCAATACTGCGCTTGTGCATTAAATCCAATACTTGTTCAAAATGATGAAACTCTTCTTTAATCAAGCGGATTAAAGGTGAAACTAAATTCGCAGCAAACTTAAAGTTGGGCTTAGGTATAAGGTCAGTTACCAACTCATTCTTTTTCACATCACGGGCTAAAAAACTTTCCACATCATGTTCTTGCGAATAAATAAACTCTTCATAGGGTTTAGCCCACGCCAACAGAACTCGACCACTGTCTTTATCTAACGCATATTTTCTTAGCAAAAAAATCGCTGTCTGAGCGGCTTTTAACTCACAGTTACAATGGTCGATCAGCAACTCATCCAAGGAATCTGATTTTATCGCGACATCAATCCAAGTTTGCGGTGTTTCACAGTGAAGAAATGCGTGGATGGGGGCAAGAAGTTGCAGCATGGACTCACTCAATATCATTCTGAATATCGCACTATTTTACGCATATTTACTCATAAGCTATAGCATTAGGCTTAAGTAAACTTGACGCGCTGAACTTTTTGTTCAATAAATAATCTACACTCTAAAGAACTGAGATCCTGATCACACAGCCTCTCACTTCTCGATGTGTAACCAATCGATGGATAAAGAGACAGGACACTATTTTAACCTCGATTGTAGAGCTGTTATCAGCTCGTCTGACGTTTGGCGAGCCATTCATCAATGCTGAACAAGGATAATTATAATGATACTGAATCACTTAATGGGGCTATACACTCATCCAAAACAAGAGTGGCAAACCATTGAAAAAAACCATGAGGCACTGAAAAGTAGCTTAAGCCATGTAGTACTTATCGCCTTAATTCCGGCGGTGTGCAGCTATATAGCTACAGCTTACATTGGCTGGAATCCTGGCGCTGGCGATCCTATTTACCTTACACCACAAAGCGCCCTGTTTATGTCCGCAGGCATGTATTTAGGCCTGATTGCAGGTGTATTCGCCCTTGCCTATTTAGCCTATTGGATGGCAAAAACCTTCGATGCTAACCCAACTTACACCCAAGCATTAGAGCTCGCGTCCTACACTGCAACCCCGTTGTTTATGGTCGGTTTAGCCGCATTATATCCAGTGCTATGGTTTATCATGATAGTAGGGTTGATTGGTTTAGCCTACTCAGTGTATTTACTGTACGCGGGGGTGCCTATCATTATGAATATCCCTGAAGAGAAAGGTTTTATCTACGCCAGCTCTATGGTGACTGCAGGCTTAGTACTCTTGGTAGGGCTAATGGCAACTAGTGTCATTTTATGGAGCTTAGGCTTTGGTCCTATGTACCAATAACCATTTTAATTCATCACAAATTTAATCAACAGCAACTCAAGCTCTACGTCGCAATTGATTTGTAGCAGAAAATAAAAAAGAAGGCCACAAAGGCCTTCTTTTTTGAGTTAAATTAACGCTTTGAGCGAGTTAGCAGATCAGTTTGACTCATTCAGTCAAAAAGCTCCACTTAAGCAAAATCACTCGAAAGAATCACGCAGCGCTACGGTTAAGTTAAACACTAAATTATCCGGCGATGAATCTTTGCTGTCAGCGCAGAAATAGCCTTCACGCTCAAACTGATAGGCTTGTTCCGCAGGTGCATTCACTAGGCTTGCTTCTGCAAAACCTTGTACAACGATCAATGATTCAGGGTTTAACACTTCATCCACAGTCTCTGCCGCAGCAGGATTAGGATCGGTAAATAAACGCTGATAGAGACGGAATTCAGCAGGCTTAGCTGTAGATGCCTCAACCCAATGGATCACGCCTTTAACTTTACGGCCATCAGCAGGGTTTTTACCTAAAGTTTCAGGATCATAAGTACAGTAAACCGTCGTGATATTGCCTTCGCTGTCTTTGTCACAACGTTCAGCTTTAATCACATAGGCATTACGTAAACGCACTTCTTTGCCTGTAACTAAGCGTTTGTATTGTTTATTGGCTTCTTCTTTAAAGTCAGCCACATCGATCAATATTTCTCGGCCAAAGGCTAATTCACGCGTCCCCATGCTCTCATCATTTGGATGAGCGGCCGCTTGAATGTACTCAAGTTCACCTTCAGCATAGTTTTCAATGATGACTTTCAATGGACGTAATACGGCCATCGCACGCGGTGCATGTTCGTTCAATTCTTCACGAATACACGCATCTAACATGCCGACTTCAATCATATTCTCTTGCTTAGTCACGCCGATACGTTGACAGAACTCGCGAATTGACGCCGGTGTATAACCACGGCGACGTAAGCCTGCAATCGTTGGCATACGTGGGTCATCCCAACCTGACACGAGTTTACGGGTCACAAGGTCGTTCAGCTTACGTTTAGACATCAAGGTATATTCGAGATTTAAGCGGGAAAACTCGTATTGACGAGTACGATTCGGCGCTTGAAAATCGTTCAAATTATCCAACACCCAATCGTATAAACGACGGTTGTCTTGGAACTCTAATGTACATAAAGAGTGGGTAATATGTTCTAACGCATCAGAAATACAGTGCGTGAAGTCGTACATTGGGTAAATGCACCACTTGTCACCTGTTTGATGATGATGGGCAAAACGAATACGGTAGATGATAGGATCACGCATACACATGAATGGCGATGCCATATCAATTTTGGCACGCAATGCGCACTCGCCTTCTTTAAAACCACCGTCGCGCATCTTAGCGAATAAGGCGAGGTTTTCTTCGACTGATGTGTCGCGGAAAGGACTGTTTTTACCTGGCTCTTTTAACGTACCACGGTATTCACGGGTTTCATCCGCATTCAAAAAACACACATAAGCCAAACCTTTATTAATCAGTTCAACCGCATATTGATGTAACTGATCAAAATAGTTTGATGAATAGCGAACATCGCCATCCCACTGGAATCCAAGCCAACGCACATCCGCCTGAATAGAATTAACATAATCAATGTCTTCTTTTTCAGGATTAGTATCGTCAAAACGTAAATTACACAGACCGTTATAGTCTCGCGCTATCCCAAAATTTAAGCAGATAGATTTAGCATGACCAATATGAAGATAGCCATTCGGTTCCGGCGGGAAACGAGTCTGTACACTCGTGTGCTTACCGCTTTGTAAATCTTCATCTATGATATTACGAATAAAGTTACTCGGACGTACTTCAGTGTCCACATGACTCATGGAATTCCTCTTTGCGAACAATGGCAATTTTAAGAAAACCAGCATGATCCTACAGATCACCACTAGTTACAATGCCTAGGGTTAAAAACTCTGGTTTTTGACTGTCTGGGGTTATAACCGCGATAGTAAAACAATAAAAGCAGCCATGAAAGCTGCTTTTATCTTTGACCTAACTAAGCTGACATTTATTATTCAGTCACGCCGACTCAGTAAATCTTACTCGGTGATAATGCGGATCCCAGGAATAATCTGCTGGCTTCTTTTACCTTTACGTTTCAACCACAGATAAAAAGCGGCTAATGCAAACAAGAAGAAACCAATCCACAGACTTGATTGAACTGGGTGCTGCGTAAAGGTAGCTGCTTGATAAACTACCGTTGCAGAACCATAAGCCAGTGAGAAAGTCCACGTTGCCGCGAACGTCGCCCACCGAGAACCAAACTCATGCACTAAGGCGCCCATTGCCGCAACACAAGGAGTATAAAGTAAGATAAACAGCAAGTAGGAGAAAGCCGCAACTTTACCACTAAAACCTGCTTGTAAAGCACCGAAAGTCGATGTCGCAACACCTTGTTCTTCAGCAACGGTTTCTTTGTTGGTTAAATCACCGACCGACAGTTTAAGCGGATCTTCAAGATCTAAACCAAACAAGTTAGCTGGAATCGTTGCCAGAGCCGCATTAAAGCTTTCGCTCAATGGTGCAAGCTCTTCATCTGTCGGCGCCGCGCTACTGTATAGACTGTTTAAGGTACCAACAACCGCTTCTTTGGCGAAAATACCCGTGATAATACCGACGGTTGCAGGCCAGTTATCCTGCTCTATGCCCATAGGCGAGAAGATAGGCGTGATTTTTTGACTCGCGACACTCAGCAAAGATGCTTGGCTATCTTCATGGCCAAATGTGCCATCAACACCAATAGCATTGATAAAGTTCAATAAGGTCACGACTAGAACAATCGTTTTACCTGCGCCTAAAATAAAACTCTTAGTGCGTTTACCTGTACGAACCATAACAGCTTTCAGCTTAGGTAGTTCATAACTTGGTAGCTCCATCACCACTGCACTACTGCTGCCGGGTAATAAAGTGCTTCTGAGTAATAAACCCGTACCGATAGCGGCAAAGATACCAATAATATACAGCAAGAAGACTAAATTCTGACCTGAATCAGGGAAGAAAGCCGCCGCAAATAGTGCATAAACCGGAAGACGTGCACCACAGGACATAAATGGTGCCATCATCCCTGTCACAATACGCTCACGCTCACTGCCTAAGGTTCGCGTCGCCATAATTGCAGGCACTGAGCAACCAAAACCGACAATCATAGGAACGAATGCTTTACCAGGCAGGCCAATACGACGCATTAAACCGTCAACCACAAATGCAGCGCGCGCCATGTAGCCAGAACTTTCGAGGATCGACAAACCGAGGAAAAGCGCCGCAATAACAGGAATAAAGGTTGATACGGTTTGAATGCCTTGGCCGACACCGCCCGCTAAGATAGTGACCAACCAAGCCGGAGAGCCCATGCTCGTCAAGAATGAACCGAAGTGATCGACAAACAATGCGCCAGCAAAAACATCAAAGAAATCAATAAAAGCACTGCCAATATTAATGCTGAACATAAACATCAAATACATCACAAACAAGAACACAGGAATGCCAAGCACAGGATGTAAGACGAGTTTATCTAATTTGTCACTGAGGGTGAGGAACCCTGACTCTTTCACTGAACCTTGAAAAACTTGTTCAACGAAATTAAAGCGCGTGGTCGCCACCATCACTTCAATATCATGGCCTTGCTGAGCGATAATCTGAGTACAGGAATTCACTTCATCCTGCAGTTCAGCATTTTTACAGCTACCACAACCCGAACCATTACCTAGCATAGCCAAAGCGCGGCCGCGACTTAATTGGGCATCTTTGCTGCAGAGTAACTGCACGCCCGCTTCAATTTGTTCATCATAATGAAGCACTAATGGGGCTTCTGAGACTCGGCCTTGAAGTAAATCGAGTACCTGTGCCTGCACTTTAGCGACATCGGCAGGATCTCGCGAACACACGCCAATCACAGGGCAACCCAGCTCTTGGCTCATTTTCTTTAAATCGACTTTAATCCCACGTTTGACAGCCGAATCAATTTTATTCAGCACCACTACCATAGGGATAGCGAGTTCACGTAATTGGGCTGTGAGATATAAGTGACGTTCGATATTAGTGGCATCGACTAAATTGATAATGCCATCGACACGTTGCTCAGCAAGATATTGCTGCGCAATTTGCTCATCAAGTGAACAATCGCAACTATTACCCGCAGGAAGAAGGTCGTAAATACCCGGTAAGTCTGTCAGATAGACGTCAGCACCGTTTAAGGTGAAATGACCAGTCTTTTTTTCGACCGTAACACCAGACCAGTTACCCACTTGTTGATTTGCGCCTGTTAGCGCGTTAAAGAGTGTAGATTTACCCGCGTTAGGGTTTCCTACTGTGACGCAATGAAACTGCTTAGCCATTCGTCTTTTCCACCTCAATGATGTCTGCCAAATCTCTGCGCATACAAAGTTTACTACCACGAATATCCAGTTCGAGACCAGAACCCATAGGTGCGTATCGGATCAATAAAAAACGCGTATTTGGCGTGATCCCCATGGACAACAACTTGCGCTTCACGGTTTGTGGCAGCGCCAAACGCCCCACTTCAGAAATAAGACCGCGATCGCCGGGACTGAGTTCGCTTAACTTCATTACGTATTCCACCTTGCAACAGGTTCAGCTCGAAAAACTGCACCCATTGTAACCGAGCGATGACACTAATAACTTTACCTAGATCAAGATTTTTGATTGGTAACGATAATAGTTTTCAATTGTGTTGGGTATTATGTGATAAAAATTCCAATGAATAAACGACCAACCGAAAATAAAAATCTGCACCTTTGCATTAGTGACTATAAAGCGATGCACAGAAGTCAAAACGCTGTAAACAAATCCCACCCGAAACAAGTGTGATCAAAATCACACTTAATCTATATCGCCTGTAAAATCATCCCTCTTTACAGTGAAAAGACCACGCAATGTTAAGCACGTGTCACGCACTTGTTCTAATATTAACCGAGCTCAATAAGCTAAATTAGCAATGTCGAAAGCGTAAAAATAACAAATATAAATGCACTCGGGAAAACATAACCATGGAAATAGGGCTAAAGTTCAGAAGCATAGCTAAGGCTATGCTATGTATTTTGTTATCAATCGCGAGCGTTTCGGCCTCAGCGACCCCTTGGGATGACAAAAAACCAGAAGAAGTTGTTGCGACATTAGACAAAAAATTCGCCGAAGGTAAGTATTCCGCTAAAGGCGCTGATACTTGCCTGATGTGCCACAAAAAAAGTGCCGTGGTGATGGCGATATTTGAGGGGGTTCATGGCAACCCCAAGGTGAAAGGTTCACCCATGGCCGATTTGCAGTGCGAAGCCTGCCACGGCCCGTTAGGGAATCATAATAAAGGTGGCAAAGAGCCGATGATCACCTTTGGCGCAAACTCCCCTGTTCCCGCGCAAAAGCAAAACAGTGTCTGTATGAGTTGCCACAATGACAGTCAACGTACCGCATGGAAAGGCAATCACCACGATAACGCCGATGTCGTCTGTAGCAGCTGCCATCAAGTGCATACCGCAAAAGATCCTATCAGCGATAAAGCCAATGAAGTCGCCATTTGTACCCAATGCCATACCCAACAAAAAGCCGATATGCACAAGCGCTCGGCGCATCCATTACAGTGGCAACAAATGGTGTGCAGTGACTGCCATAATCCCCACGGCAGTTTAAACGATTCAAGCTTGAAGCAAATGAGTGTTAATGAAAATTGCTATAGCTGTCATGCCGAAAAGCGCGGCCCTAAACTGTGGGAACATGCCCCCGTCACCGACAACTGCGCTAATTGCCACAATCCCCATGGCAGCGTGAACGAAGCCATGCTGATCAGCAAACCGCCACAACTGTGTCAGCAGTGTCACGCTTCGGATGGCCATAGCAGTAATGCCTATTTTGGCAATCAAACCAATGCCTTCACTTCTGGTAATTCCTGTATGAATTGTCACGGACAAGTGCATGGCTCTAACCATCCTTCTGGCAAATTACTACAGAGATAACAAGGGAATGATCATGCGAACAGCTAAAATGTCCTACCCTAGCGCTTATTTCTCCCTCACTTTGCTGGCTTGGGCGATAAGCGGTGTTTTGACTCAAGCACACGCCGAAGGTTATGAGCTGCAAGAAGCGAATCGAAGTAACATAAAGACCGAGGCATGGAGCTGTAAGCAATGCCAACCTAAGACAGGTCATATTGGCAATGTCAGTACCAGCCTCGCTTACAACGATAGTGAGGACAGCCGTTTCGGTAACAGTACTGGGACAGATAACGAGGGTCTCGTTGGCGCCGTCGGTGCGGATATGATGTACAAAACACCGTCGGGTTATCAAACCGAGCTGGTCGCGGACAAGTTAGGCTTTGACGCTGGCTCTGCCATGCTCACAACCGGAAGGCTGGGAAACTATCAAATCAACTTGGGTTATAGAGGCTTAGCAAACTATAACCATAATCAACTCAAAAGCCCCTATACCTCAGCGCAAGATAAAATGTTATTGCCCGATAACTGGATAACAGGCGGCACAACGCAATCTATGCCTATGTTACAGAGCAGCCTTGTTAGCCAAGATTTAAGCATTCAACGTGATCGCTTTAGTATTGGTGGTTACTACGCGGGCAAAATATCACCTGAAGGTGACAATAACAGTCACTACAAAGCCTCGCTAAACTATCAGCATGAAGACCGTAGCGGCGCCAAAAAGACCAGCGCCAATATACTCACCAATAGCGTTATGCTAGCCCAACCAATTGATGACAGTACTGATGAAGTCGATGCGAGAGTTTATTTTAACGGTTCAGGCTGGCAAGCAGGCATCAATAGCCAAATCAGCCAATATAAAAATGATCACCAAGCCATGCAGTGGCAATCAGCCTACACACCCACCTTTGGTGCAGCATACTTAGGCCAGAATGCGGTCGACCCCGACAATAAAGCCTACCGAGTTGCCGCAGAAGTCTCAGGGGGGGCAAATGGTCAAAATGTATTGATGCACGCAGGCTTTAGCCGCATGACCCAAGATGACACCTTTATTCCTGCCACCATCAATGGCCCATCGCCCGTCCTGCCTGCGGATACCTTAAATGGCCAAGTCGATATTGTAGAGATGGACCTTAAATATTCAGGACGGATCAACCAAGATTTAAGTATGCAGGCAAGTTACAACTATCAAGACAGAGATAATAAAACGGCTCAATTAGACTTTCCGCAGATCGTCACCGACAGTATTAATCAAGGCACAGCCCAAAATAGCCTTTATGATAAGCGCACCAAAAAACTCGAACTTAAAAGCAAATACCGTTTTACCTCAGCGGCTTATGCCGAAGCGGGTTACAGCCATAATGAAAACGATTATGCCGAACTCGACCGCCAATCCATCGATGAATCTGGCGTGTTTGCTAAACTAAGTTATCGCTATTCGCCCGCATGGTCAGCTTGGTTGAAAGGAGAAGCACTAGAGCGAGATGGCAGTGAATATCATCCCGTCGCAACCACTCAAAGTTCAAGTAATCCTTGGCTACGTAAATCCTACCTTGCCGATAGAAAAAGACAGAAAGTCACCTTACACACGGATTATCAGAGCGACATTGGTCTATCTCTTGGTGCCAGCTTACACAGTATTAATGACGACTATCATCATACCCTAGTAGGTCTAACAAAGGTGTCCTATCTCGGTTACGACTTGTCAGCCCAATATATGCTGAGCAGTGACCTCAATTTAACCGCCTTTGTTAACCAAGATTGGCGCGATTCAGACCAAGCGGGCAGTAATTCCTTCTCGACACCCGATTGGTACAGCACTGCAGAGGAAAAATCGACCTTGATTGGTGCAGGGCTTAGTTATCAAAACCTGCTCAATCATCACCTCGATATTGGTTTGGATTACAGCTATTCCGATGGACAGAGTGATACCGAAGTGACCTACGGCATCACCAGCCCCTATGGCGATTTTTACGCCCGCAAACACAATATTAATGCCTACGCCAAATATAAGTTTGCCGACAGTATGTCGCTGCGCGTCGATTGGTTATTTGAAAAATATCAAGATGCTAACTGGCAAAACCAAGGCACAAGCTGGGACACGATTCCCAACGTACTCAGTTTTGGTGATATGGGCCACGACTACAACGCTCACTACTTAGGCTTGACCTTAAGCTACCAAATGTAACTTAGGCACTGACAGCGCATTCCAAGGATAGAAATATGAACAAGTTTGCAAAAATTCGCACTCAATTCAGTCTTATGCTGGCCTTAGTCTCGCTATTAAGCGCCTGTGGCGGTGATAACGGCCAAGATGGTAATCCCGGTGAGCCTGCGAAACCGCCAGCATTAACGATAACTAGCCTTAACATCATGGTCGATAAAGTCGCGATGACAGATGGCATTGCTCAAGTGGATTTTCAAGTAAGCAATCAAGATGATGAAGCCGTGATTGGTATCCCATCGGCGACATTTATTGCTGCGCAGCTTCTCCCCCAAGGTTATACAGGAGCGGGGAATAGCAGTGAATGGCAGCACTTTACCGCTGAAACCTGCGCGACAACTTGCCCTGGCAGTCTCACAGATCATAAAAATGGTCACTACAGTTATACCTTCAGCACCGCATTTAATGGCATGAATGGAGTGACGTTTATGCCCGAAGCGACCCAAAGAATGGTGGTCAAAATTGGCGGCGATAAACTTGCCGATAACACGCCCTTACCTATAACCAATCAGCATTATGACTGGCAATCTTCAGGTAGTAATGTCGCTTACACCCGCAACTTAGTCACAATAGAGACCTGTAATAGTTGCCACAGTAATCTAGCTTTCCATGGCAGTAGATATGATCAAATCGAAACCTGCGTCACCTGCCATAACAGCAAAAAAGTCAGTAACCCTGATATTTTCCCACAAATGATCCACAGCAAACATTTAACCGGCTTCCCGCAACCCATTAGTGACTGCCAAACCTGTCACGTCGATAAGGCTGAGTTAACCGAACAGCAAAACTGGCGCAGAGTCCCGACCATGCAAGCCTGTGGTGCCTGTCATACACAGATCAATTTCCCCGCAGGCGAAGGACACCCAGTGCAAACAGATAACAGTAACTGCGTGGCGTGTCATAATGCCGACTGGACCGCAAGCGTACACAGTGATGAAGCTAAAACTGCGGCATTGATGCAATTTAGCCCAAGTATCACCAGCGCCAGTATGGATGCCAATGGTACGGTCACTGTTGCGGTTAAGCTGATGAATCCAGCCACAGGAACTGTGTATAGCGAAAGTGCCGATAAGCTAAAACTTATCAATGATTTAAGGGTATATGCCAACTGGGGAACCAGTTTTGATTATGCGACCCGTTCAGCTCGCTCGATTAAACTGCCGGAATCCACACCCATATCAGGCTCTAATGGCATTTATACCTATACGATAGCGGGCCTTACCGTGCCAGCAGGCACTGAAACGGATCATGGCGGACTTGCGATTCAAGGCAGAGTCTGTGCCAAAGATAAAGTACTGGTTGATTGCACGACTGAACTGGCGGAAGTGTTAGTGATTAAATCCAGCCACAGTTATTTTGATATGGCAGCATTGAGCAATGAAGGTCGCCGTAGCGTTGTGAGTAATGCAAGCTGCGGTAATTGCCATGGTGATCAAAAACTGAATATTCACGGCTCACGTAACGATCTCGATGGTCAATGCCAGCTATGCCATAACGCCAATATGCTGGCCGATGCGACGGCAGCCAATCCTTCAATCACGTCATTTGACTTTAAGCAGCTGATCCACGGTATTCACACCAGTCAATTCACGGGGTTTGAAAGCCTAAACTACCCAGGAAAAATCGGTAACTGTGCCCAATGCCATGTTAACGATACTGCGGGAATTTCTACCGTCGCCCTCCCCTTAAATTCAGCGGTGCAACCCCTTGCCCTCAATAACGGCACTTTTACCAGCCCAATTGCCGCTGTGTGTAGCAACTGCCATTCAGATACCAGCACTCATAACCACATGGCTCAGCAAGGTGCTGTTTTTGCAGGTACAAAATCCGATGCAACCGCAGGAACTGAAACCTGTGCTTTCTGTCATGGACAGGGCGGAGTCGCGGACGTGTTGAAAGTGCATCCAATAAACTAACCCTATGATGCTGGCCTAAAAAGGCCAGCAACTGCAGATATAAAAGGAACTCATACGATGCAGCCATCTACTCCTAAAGAAATAGTCAGATCTCAGTCAGATTACCCGCCTAAAGTGACTGATAAATACCAGTGACTTAGTTAGCCTTACAGATGGAAAACTAATTCCACACATCTTATGCGGGTAATGAGATTTATTCTTATTTGCCAAGCGTTTGATGATGATTACAACTATTGCAGGGAAATATCATGATGAAACGGTTCAATTTCAATACCGCAACAAAAGCGATGTTGGGTGCCGGTTTACTCTCTCTACTACTCGCCGGTTGCGGTGGTAGTGACGGTAAAGATGGTGAAGACGGAAAACCGGGCGTTGTCGGTGTTAATATCGATTCAACTCCTACACTGAAAGCAAGTTTCACTAACGCCACAGTCGATGCAGGTAAAGTGACTGTTAATTTCACATTAGAAAATGCGAATGGTGTGGCTGTACTTGGCTTGAATAAAGATCACGACATTCGCTTTGGTATTGCGCAACTTAGCCACGTAACAGTAGCAACAGAAGATCCAGCAAAACCCGCTGACCGCGGTTACCAATGGCAAGCCTATATCAATACGAAAAAAGAACCTGGCACAGTGCCTTCTGGCGTGGATAACCTCAATCCATCCGCTCAATATCAAGCCAACGTTGAAGCTGCAGCCAAGTGTGATACATGTTTAGTCGATCATGGTGATGGCAACTACAGTTATACCTATCAAGCCAATATCGCCAATGTCACTGAGCCCTTAGCCATCACTTACAGCGCTGAAGCGACTCAACGTGCAACCTTAGAGCTTGAGTTACCACAACTTTCAGCAAACGCACATTTTGACTGGCAGCCTTCAACAGGTAAAACAGAAGGAATCCAAACACGTAACGTTGTTTCAATAACAGCCTGTTACACCTGTCACCAACCAGAAAGTTTAGAGTTACACGGCGGCCGCAGAGTTGATATTGAGAACTGTGCATCTTGCCATACGGCAACCTCTGGTGACCCTGAATCAGGCAATAGCATTGAATTTACTTACATGATTCATGCTATCCATAAAGGTGGCGAACGTCATACCTATGATGAAACTGGAGCGGAAGTTCCTGCACCATATAAAATTGTGGGGTATGGCGGTAAAGTCATTGACTATGGCAAGGTTGGTTTCCCATTAAAACCTGCCGCGGATTGTGCAGCCTGTCACGTAGAAGGAACGAACGCGCCAGCTAATGCCGATCTATTTAAGGCTGATTTAAGTAATCAAGCCTGTATTGGTTGTCACACTGAAAAACCATCTGCTCACCACAGCAGCAATGACTGTGTTGCCTGTCATAATGCAACTCAACCCTATGGTGGAACAGGCAGTGCGGCTAAACGTCATGGCGATGTGCTGAAAGCTTACTCTGACACTAAAACTATGGGTATTAAGTTCAGCAATGTAGGTGTCAATGCCACAGGCAAAATCACTTTCGATGTTCAAGTTATTGATAAAGATGGCAATGCGATTGACAAAGCCTTCGTGAACCAGGGCTCGCGTGTTGTAGTTGCATGGGATTCTGATAAAGACTTCCCGAGTTCTGCTACGGCTTCTTACAGTAACCGTCGCATTGCTCTAAGTGAAGGTACCTATAACGAAGCCAATAAAACCTACTCATTGACTGGCACTAAGTTCAATTTACCCGCAGATGCAAATGGTAAAACATTCGAACTATGGTCAACATTGGAAGTATGTTTCAACAATGGTGGCTATGGCGTTGCGGATGTTGTGATGACAGATTGTGCGACAGCTAACACACACAAAGTCCCAGTCAAAGAAGCTCCTTATCACTTCGTTTGGAAAGATAATGCTGTGGATAGCACAGCTAAAGCAGCTACTCGTCGTGATATTATTGACCCAACAAAATGTCAAGGTTGTCACAATCAAGAAATTCACCACTATGACAATGGTGTAAACTGCCAAACTTGTCATACATCAGACAAAACCCTTAAAGCCGATTCAAGCTATCCTGGTGGCAAAATCCCAACTAGCTTTGCTTGGAAAGCTCACGAACGTGAAGGCCATTATCTAAAATATGCAGGCGTACAATCGGGCACTGTGCTTAAAACTGATTGTGCTACATGTCATACTGTAGATAAATCAAACGTCATTACAGGTATTACCTTAGGCCGTGCACCTGAACGCACATGGCGTTTTGGTGACATCAACAATAACGGTACCGATATTTGGGTCTCTTCTGATGCAGGCGCATGTTTAAGCTGTCACCAGAAATATCTCTCTGATGCCGCTAAATCTCATATTGAGGCTAACGGTGGTATCTTAAACGGTACTAGCGCAGCCGATGTGCAAACCCGTGCATCTGAAAGCTGTGCGACTTGCCATACACCAGCTCAATTGAGTGAAGTCCACGGTAACTAAACAGATGTAACGCTCTCATTCAGAGCAATGTTTTTATTGTTATTAAAGAGAGAGGTTGTTACCTCTCTCTTTATATTCTTCCCTTTCAAAACCCCGCTGTTTTTTTGTTCTAGAATCATTTTTACCTCTCGCTTTAAATACCTCTTTAGAAATAGAAAGATCCAAGTCACACATTAGCAAAGGCCTTGGAGATTTTAAGGTCATGTTAGGTTAGCCTTTCCTTGGGGAATTCTATTTCCAGCATCCACTTAAGTCGCTTCTAATGACCAAAAACACAGACATAGAATCTGTTGGCTCTAGAACATAGCGTTTAAGCAATGCCAAACCTATGCAGGGAAAAAAATGATGAACGCACAAACAACTAAAATCGCACTGCTGTTAGCAGCAAGTGCAGTCACTATGGCCTTAGCGGGCTGTGGTGGCAGCGATGGTAATGATGGTAATCCCGGTGAACCTGGTGGCGAACCTGCTCCAGCGATTCAAACCCTTAATTTCGCCTTTGACAAATCTGTCGTCACTAACGGTATTCCGAGTGTTGAGTTTACCGTCACTAACGAAAATGATTTACCCGTTGTTGGCCTACAAAAAATGCGTTTTGCCGCAGCACAATTAATCCCACAAGGCGCAACTGGTGCAGGTAATGCGTCACAATGGCAGTACTTTGGTGATGAAACCTGTGATGTCGCTGCAACATGCCCTGGGACTTTCGTTGACAAGAAAAACGGTCACTACAGTTATACTTTTAGCATGAACCTGACTGCTAACACTAAAGTCACCTATAACGAACAGTTAGCTCAACGGGTATTAATCCGCGCTTATAACACTCCGCTTCCCGATGGTACTCAAGTACCAAACAGTAACGCCTTTGTCGACTTCACTGCCGATACTGGCGCACTGCCAACATATAGTCGCAAAATTGTCGCCACAGAAAGCTGTAATACTTGTCACCAAGATTTAGCCAATGTTAAACATGGCGGCGCGTATTCTGACGTTAATTACTGTGCAACTTGCCACACAGCCGGAAAAGTCGGTGTTGGTAAAGAGTTCAATGTTCTCGTTCACGCTAAACACAAAGACCTCACCTTAGGCTCATTAGAAAGCTGTCAAAGCTGTCACGTTGCAAATGAGGCTACGCCTGATTGGAGTAATTGGTCACGTATCCCAACTGCTGCCTCATGTGGAAGCTGCCATAGCGCAGTGGACTTTGCTGCTGGTAAAGGTCACTCACAACAGCTAGATAACTCCAACTGTATCGCCTGTCATAACAGCGATTGGACTGCAGAACTGCACACAGGTAAGACTGCAGACAAAAAAGCCGTTATCGCTCAGTTAGGTATGTCAGCAGCACTTGCTGGTCAAGCTGATGATACTGCAGTATTAACCGTGTCTATCTTAGACAAAGATGGTAACGCAATTGATGCGGCAACCGTTCAAGATAAGATTAAACGTTTAGAGTCCGTTACCAACGTTGGCCCTAACTTCCCGATCATGGGCTACAACCCAAGTCCAGGTAGCGGTAAAGCGAAAATAGCGAAAGACTTAGTCAAAGATGGCGCCCTGCAAGAAGGTGTAACCTTAGTTGACGGTAAATTGGTCTTTACAACACCCGTTCTACCTTTCGGTGCAGGCGATACTGATACCGCCTTTACCATTATCGGTTTAGAAGTGTGTAGCACTGGTACAAGCTTAACTGCATGTACCGCAGACAGCGCAACAACGAGCATGAAAGCCGAACTAGCTTTTGGCACTAAGTCTGGTAAAGCACCGAGCATGCGTCATGTTAACTCAGTTGAGTTTGGTACCTGTCAAGGTTGTCACGGTGATAGCTTCGAAATTCACAAAGGCCACCATGCGGGTTTTGTGATGACAGAACAGCTATCACATGCAAAAGATGCCAGCGGTAAGCCAATCGTCGGTGTGGATGCGTGTGTCGCTTGTCATACCCCAGATGGTACCTATGCAAGTGGTGCTAACAAAGGTGCGTTGGAGATGAAATTACACGTTGTTCATGGTAAACAAGGTGTCATCAAAGAATGTACCCAATGTCATAACGACTTCAACCTAGATGCATTCAAGGTCAAAGGCGCTCTGGCAACAACTGCGGGTAAATACACCACGCCAATCACTGCCACTTGTACTTCATGCCACGCGCCAGAATCTATTGGCCACGGCTTAGAAAATATGGGCGCGATTGTGAACGGTGATTATGTTCAAGCCAATCAAGCGGCGCAGTCAGAAACCTGTTTCTACTGTCACAAACCCACACCAACAGATCACACTCAGGTGAAGATGTAATTTGCCCAAGCAGGGGGAGTTCGCTCCCCCTTTCTTGAATTTTGTTGGGACAAATTGGGAAGCCTATTATGAAGAACAGCCTAAAAATGAAAAACCTACTGCCGGCACTTGTCATCTCCATGGCAATGTCTGCAGTGATATCTTTATGCATCACACCGAGTGCACACGCCTCAAAGTGGGATGACAAAATGACTCCAGAACAAGTCGAAGCCACCTTAGATAAGAAGTTTGCCGAAGGCAGCTACTCCCCTAAAGGTGCCGATTCTTGTTTGATGTGCCACAAAAAATCTGAAAAAGTGATGGACCTCTTCAAAGGTGTTCATGGCGCCATTGATTCATCAAAGAGCCCAATGGCTGGCCTGCAATGTGAAGCCTGTCATGGTCCTATGGGTCAACACAATAAAGGCGGCAACGAGCCGATGATCACTTTTGGTAAGCAATCGACCTTAAGTGCAGAAAAACAAAACAGTGTCTGTATGAGCTGTCACCAAGATGATAAACGCGTATCTTGGAACGGTAGTCACCATGACAATGCCGATGTTGCTTGTGCCTCATGCCACCAAGTGCATGTCGCAAAAGATCCTGTGTTATCAAAAAACACCGAAATGGAAGTCTGTACTAGCTGTCACACTAAGCAAAAAGCAGACATGAATAAACGCTCAAGTCACCCACTAAAATGGGCTCAAATGACCTGTAGCGATTGTCATAATCCCCATGGGAGCATGACAGATTCCGATCTAAACAAGCCTAGCATTAACGAAACCTGTTACTCCTGCCACGCCGAGAAACGCGGCCCAAAACTGTGGGAACATGCACCCGTCACTGAGAACTGTGTGACTTGCCACAATCCTCACGGCAGTGTGAATGATGCCATGTTGAAAACCCGCGCACCGCAGCTGTGTCAGCAATGTCACGCTAGCGATGGCCACGCCAGCAATGCTTACTTAGGTAACACTGGTTTAGGTTCAAACGTCGGCGACAATGCCTTTACGGGTGGAAGAAGCTGTTTAAATTGCCACAGTCAGGTCCATGGTTCAAACCATCCATCTGGCAAGCTATTACAGCGCTAAGGAGACGAGAAAATGAAATTTAAACTCAATTTGATCACTCTGGCGTTACTAGCAAACACAGGTTTTGCAATAGCGGCCGACGGGTATGGCCTAGCCAATGCCAATACAGAAAAAGTCAAAATGTCCGCTTGGAGCTGTAAAGGCTGCGTTGTTGAAACGGGTACGTCTGGCACTGTGGGTGTTGGCGTAGGTTACAACAGCGAAGAGGATATTCGCTCGGCGAATGCCTTTGGGACTTCAAACGAAGTTGCGGGTAAATTTGATGCCGATGTCACCTTCCGTGGTGAGAAAGGCTATCAAGCCAGCGTTGAAGCTTATCAACTGGGCATGGATGGTGGCCGTTTAGATGTCAATGCGGGCAAACAAGGTCAGTATAATGTCAATGTAAACTATCGCCAAATCGCCACTTACAACAGTAATAGTGCCTTAACGCCCTACTCTGGTGTCGGCAGCGATAATTTAACCTTGCCAGACAACTGGGTAACTGCGGGTTCAAGCAGCCAGATGCCGTTACTGATGGACAACCTAAATGCCTTAGAACTGTCGCTCAAACGTGAGCGCACAGGGTTAGGTTTTGACTATCAAGGTGAATCCCTGTGGAGTACGCATGTGAGCTACATGCGTGAAGAAAAAACCGGCTTGAAAAAAACATCAGGTGGATTCTTTAACCAATCCATGATGTTAGCTGAGCCAGTTGATTACACCACTGACTCCATTGAAGCTGGCATTAAACTAAAAGGCGATCGTTGGTTCACTGCACTTAACTACAATGGCTCAATTTTTAAGAACGAGTACAACCAGTTAAACTTCGACAGTGCCTTCAATCCGACCTTTGGTGCTCAAACCTCTGGCACACTCGCCCTTGACCCTGACAACCAGTCACACACAGTGTCGCTCATGGGTCAATACAACGACAATACAAATGTGTTAACAGGTCGTGTGCTTGCGGGACAAATGAGTCAAGACCAAGCATTAGTCACTTCAGGCTATGGCTATCAAGTGCCAACAGAGGCCGTTGATGCCAAAGTTGACCTCACAGGGTTGAACTTAAAAGTCGTCAGTAAAGTGACTAACTCACTGCGCTTAAGTGGTAGCTACGACTATAGCGACCGTGATAACAATACTCAAATTGAAGAGTGGACCCAAGTCAGCATCAACAATGTCAATGGTAAGGTGGCCTATAACACCCCTTACGATAACACTAGCCAACGCTTCAAAGTGGCGGCGGATTATCGTATTACCCATGGACTGAAGCTTGATGGCGGCTATGACTTCAAACGTGACGACCGTAATTATCAAGACCGTGAAACCACGGATGAAAATACCGTTTGGGCACGTTTGCGCGTTAACAGCTTTGAAACTTGGGATATGTGGGTTAAGGGCAGTTACGGTCAGCGTGATGGTTCGCAATATCAAGCTTCTGAATGGACATCTTCTGAAACCAACAGCCTGTTACGTAAGTACAATCTGGCTAACCGCGACAGAACCCAGATTGAAGCTAGAGTCACCCACTCGCCAATCGACAGCTTGACCATAGATTTCGGTGCCCGTTACGCATTAGATGACTACTCTGACACAGTTATTGGCTTAACTGAGTCAAAAGACACCAGTTATGATGCCAACATCAGCTACATGATCACCGATGATTTACTGGCGACAGCCTTCTACAACTACCAAATCATTGAGTCTGAACAAGCGGGAAGCAGCAACTACAGCACCCCAACGTGGACAGGATTCATTGAAGACAATGTAGATGTGGTCGGGGCAGGCCTGAGCTACAACAACTTGCTTGAGAACAAGTTACGCATGGGATTGGATTACACTTATTCAAACTCCGACAGTAACACTCAAGTCAGACAAGGTATCACAGGCGACTATGGCGATTATTTTGCCAAAGTGCACAACATTAACTTATATGCTCAATATCAAGCCACCGAGAAAATGGCGCTGCGCTTGGATTATAAAATTGAGAATTATAAAGACAATGATGCCGCCAATGATATCGCCGTCGATGGGATCTGGAACGTCGTAGGCTTTGGCAGCAATAGCCATGACTACACAGCGCAAATGATCATGCTGAGCATGAGTTACAAACTCTAATCGATACTGTTCATAACACGAAAAGCCCGCATTTTGCGGGCTTTTGTTTAAGTGCAACAGGATCTTTTAAAGCGATAACATCATGGCAGATAACAGTAAAAATCTTGAATGAGATCAGACTCTGGCGCAAAAGTCCGCCCATAAAAAGCTTAATCCTTGAGTTTTGGCTCACTTTAGCGGATCTTAATTCAATCTTTTAGTTAATCCTCTGAGCCCATGCGTATTTATTCTTCACTCTCCCAATCTCAGTGGCTGTTATCACTTTCTGCACTATTGGGGCTAAGCCTATTACCCTTACCCGCCATGGCGTTCGACCCTTCGGGTGGCGCAGCGAGCCTATTTATCATTTTAGGCCTAGGTGGTTTTACCTTAATCAATCTGTTTCTACAGGGCTTATTCTTTTTTGCGGGTCAGTATCGCAGCGCCACTTTTGCTAAACGCCATGTATTAAGCGCACTAATAGTGCCATTAATTGCCATTGCGTTAGCCATTTATGATCATAGAGGTTGGAGTGATTTCGCCCTTAACTTAGGCATTATCTGTGTCGGTATTGGACTGATTTTATTGCCACTACAGCTTTGCCAAATCGATAAACCCACCAATCGCAATGCAGATTGGATCATCAGCCTAGGGGCATTATTCATCTTAGCTTTGAGCTATGTGATTGCGCCATTAGCCCTCTTTACGATTGTGCTGGCCCACATTTGTTTGGCTTCAAGCACAAATCAAATTCCTAAGATATTAAGTTATATCAGTTTAATCCTTGGCTATTCTCTTTTTGGCTACTGGGTATATCAAACAGTGATGATGCTCCAATCCTGATTGAAAATGAATGAGCAACGATAAAATTAGCGATTAAATTGACTAAGACGAATCTCACTAAAGCGCCATCGCCACTTTGCGTAACTGTATCGCCATCATGCTCGGCATCAATGGCTAAACTGCTGGCAAAAATCAGCGCCTGTACTTTATGTAAGGCCCATTTACCCTTAGCGCCCAAGCCGATATTACAGGCCAGTACCCAAGCGCGAATTTTGATTGCAGGCCAAGCTCCGGGCGTGAAAACCCACCATAAAGGCATACCTTTTGACGATGCCAGCGGTGAACGGCTGCGCACTTGGTTGAATGTCACGCGGGAGCAATTCTACGACCCCAATCTTTTTGCCATTATCCCTATGGGATTTTGTTTTCCGGGCAGTATCGAAAAAAACGGTAAAAAGCAGGGTGATAAACCACCGCGCCCCGAATGTGCTGCCACTTGGCATCAGGCCTTGCTCGCCCTAATGCCGCAAATAGAGCTAATTGTGATCCTCGGCCAATATGCCATCGACTATCATCTACCGCGCGAATCGTCCGAGGCCGTAAACCTCACTTCGCCGATCACTGAGCCTCAAACAACCAGCAGTAAAATTTCGACCAGCGCTAAAGTAACAGCCATCCCCAAACTGAAACCAATAACAGTGACCCAAGCATGCGCGCAATGGCAGCAATATTGGCCTAAGTATCTTGTCTTGCCGCACCCAAGCCCGCGTAATAATCTTTGGCTTAAGCAGCATCCTGAGTTTGAACGCGATATGCTACCCAGATTAAGAATGCGTATTGCATCCCTGTTAAACCTTCAACACTACTAGGCGCCTGTATGTATCTGCTTGATTCTGCCATTGCTAAGCAAATTGTGAGTCGTACAATGAAAATCATTGGCCACAATATCAATGTGATGAACGGCCAAGGGGTGATTTTAGGCTCAGGCGACCCTAAGCGTATAGGGTCAACCCACGAAGGCGCGCTGCTGGCGATTGCCCAAAATCGCAATGTTGAGATCAGTCAAGAAGTCGCCTCAGGGCTGCATGGCGTTAAGCCAGGCATCAATTTACCCTTACATTATCAAGGACAAATTATCGGCGTTGTCGGCATTACCGGTGATCCACGTGAGCTCACCCATTATGGTGAGTTACTCAAAATGACCGCCGAAATGATTGTTGAACAAGCCAACCTGCAGGATAAATTGCAATGGGAGAATCGCCAGCGTGAAGAGTTTATTCTGCAACTGATCAAAGCTGAAACCGATGATGCACAGTTGCACCGCTGGGCAAAACAGCTCGACATTGATATCAGCCTGCCAAGAGTCGCGGCCATTATTGAGATCAGCGAGAAAAACATCCAGAAACACCACTTAAAGACCGATACCACCCCATCGGCCTTGTACTTAGTTGAGGCATCCACTCAGCCCGCCGATGAACGTAGCCCCAGAGTCAGTGAAACCCTCAAGCAAGTGCTGCATCTATTGCAATATCCTGACCGTGGTAACTTGATTGCCATGACCTCAATGTCGCAGTTGGTGATCCTAAAGCCTGCTTTTTTAGATGGAAAACAATGGGATCCTGAGCTTGAAAATCAGCGCATCGATAAGCTGTTGCAGCGCTTACCCGCCCAAATGGATTTAAACTTTAAAATTGCCCTAGGCCATTTCTTCCCGGAAAAAGGTGGGATAGCGCGCTCCTATCACACGGCTCAAGAAACCTTAGCACTCGGTAAGCAGCTCAATGCAGAAGGGAATAAATACCTGTTTGAAGATTATTCCCTACAAGTGTTACTTGCAGGGCTAAAACATGACTGGCGCGGTCAGGCGCTGGCAACGCCCTATCAGCAACTCGCCAAGGCGGACAAAAACGGCCAATTACGCAAAACCTTAGCGGCATACATCACCCACTTTGGCGATGCACAGCAATGCGCGAATGCCCTGTTTATTCATCGCAATACACTGAGATATCGCCTTGATAAAATTCAGCAAATCACCCAAGCCGACATTCAATCCCTGCATGGATTATTAAGCCTGTATCTTGGGCAATTAATTGATACTTCGACTCGCTTAACTTAACGCTCAAATGACTTAGCAACTCAACAGATTCGCCAGAAAAAAGCCCGCAGATGACGGCGCCGACCTGATGGCCAGATCAATTGAGTAAAACTTGGCCTGTACTAAAAAATTAATTGAAAGATTTATACCGTATCCCCTTTCCTATCCTTTCATATAGTATCGCGTCGATATGCTAGCGCTCTCTACTTAGTCCATTGAAAGGAATGATAATGACCTCAATCAAACTGACTTTACTCGCCAAAGCTTGTCTCATTAGCGGCTTAGCGCTGACTTCACCTTCGTTAATCGCGGCCGAGAAAACCATTCCCGAACTGGTCGATGCCGTCAACGGCACACCCGATGTGGCAAGTCGCGAGGCGGGTAAAAATGTCAAACTGCGTAATCACACTAAGGGATTTTGTACCTCGGGCAGTTTTAAACCGAATCCACAATTACAACAAACGTTGGCAATTCCATTTTTTAATCAAGATAGTATCAAGGTTACAGCCCGCTTTTCCCTCGGCGGTACAAATCCGCAGATCTCCGATAAAACCGCTGGGCGCTTTATGTCACTCAAAATTGACGGCGATAAAGAAAACCTTAACTTTGTCACCACTAACGTTCCCGTTTTCTTTGCCAAAAATCTCGAAGAATTTTTTAACTTTCAGACCAAAGTGAAACAAGGCCCTGAAGGTAAACAGTGGCTTATTGATAATCAACCCAGCGCCAAAGCTTTTTTCGACTATGTTAGACAGTTGCCTCCCAGCCCAAGTTTTGCCAACAGCCGCTACTTCGGTGTAAATAGTTTCCTGTTCAGCACGCAAAAAAACAGTGTTCAACAAGGTGAAACGGTCGCGGGTAAATGGATTTTTGAACCTGTCGCAGGTACTGCCGCGCTGTCAGCCAGTGAACTTGCCAATCTCAGTGATGATTTTTTAAAGGCAGAATTACTCGAGCGCATTAAAACCCAGCCAGCACAATGGAACCTTTATATTCAACTCGCCGAAATGGGGGATGAGATTAATGACCCAACTGTGATCTGGCCTGAAACTCGCCAGCGTTTACTGGTAGGCCAAGTGATGATTAACGGTGAACGAGACAGCGATCCCCAAGTTCAACAGTGCGATAAAGGCATATTTAACCCACTGTTATTGCCTAAGGGCATTACTGCATCTGCCGATCCGATACTCAATGCCCGCACCGCAGCCTATGTCGAATCCTTTATTCGTCGTCAATAAAGAGTCGAGTTAAGTCCCTCCTGTTTAGGATTGGCAAATAGCCCTATTTGCCAATCCTTATCGACAAGCGCCTCCCTTACCGACAAAACGCCTCCTCCTGCATTCGAATTCACCTAAGCATTTTTGTGCATGAGCACAAAAATGGCGAAACATAACGCGGTAATTCCGTGGATTTAGCCAAAGCTATTCAAACATACCTGCACAATAATAGGATGACCTTAAAGCAGCCCTCATTTGGACTCAGGCCCAAATAAGCACTGCGCCCTACAATATAAGTCAAAAAACTTACTCAAAAACTTCAGCCAAGAACTGAACGGGACAAACTATGAACTTAGTGCTTATTCTCATCGGCGTGATTGCATTTATTGTTATCGCGACCTCAAAATTTAAACTCCACCCCTTTTTAACCTTAATTCTGGCCGCCTTTATCGCGGCCTTCGCCTATGGCCTGCCAAGCGGAGAAATCGCTAAAACCATTACCACAGGGTTTGGCAATATTTTAGGCTATATCGGCTTAGTGATCGTCTTAGGCACTATCATAGGGATTATTCTGGAAAAAAGCGGCGCCGCCATCACCATGGCCGATGTGGTGATCAAGATATTAGGTAAACGCTTCCCGACACTCACTATGTCAATTATCGGTTATCTCGTGTCTATTCCGGTCTTTTGTGACTCGGGTTTTGTGATCTTAAACTCACTGAAACAATCGATGGCGAACCGCATGAAGGTCTCTAGTGTCTCCATGAGTGTTGCCTTAGCCACAGGTCTGTACGCCACTCACACCTTTGTACCGCCAACGCCAGGCCCTATCGCCGCCGCAGGCAACTTAGGGTTAGAGTCCAACTTAGGCTTAGTGATCGGTGTAGGTCTCTTTGTGGCCGCCGTTGCGGCACTCGCGGGTATGTTGTGGGCAAACCGCTTTGCCGATGTCGAGCCAGATGGTGAAGGCGCAGAAGAACTTAAAGCGCAGGCCAGTGACTATGAAACGCTGAAAAAAAGCTATGGCACGCTACCAAGTCCATTAAAAGCTTTCGCACCGATTTTTGTGCCTATCGTATTAATTTGTTTAGGTTCTATCGCTAACTTCCCTTCAGCGCCTTTGGGTAAAGAAGGTGTGTTTGATGCGCTCGTGTTCCTCGGTCAGCCCGTTAATGCCCTGATGATTGGCCTGTTTTTATCCCTGCTGCTGTTAAAGGGTGAGAATAAGATCAGCGAATTTAGCGAACGCATCAGCCAAGGGCTCGTCACTGCCGCGCCGATTATTTTAATCACAGGTGCAGGTGGTGCTTTTGGTGCGGTATTAAAAGCCACGCCTATAGGTGACTTTTTGGGCACATCACTGTCGGCACTGGGTATCGGTATCTTCATGCCATTTATCGTCGCTGCCGCGCTTAAATCGGCGCAGGGTTCATCGACGGTAGCGTTAGTCGCAACCTCTGCACTGGTTGCGCCTATGCTTGGCGATATTGGTCTTGGTAGCGATATGGGCCGAGTGTTAACAGTAATGGCGATTGGCGCAGGTGCGATGACAGTTTCCCACGCCAATGACAGCTTCTTTTGGGTCGTCACCCAATTTAGCCGCATGAGCGTCAAACAAGCCTATAAAGCCCAAACTATGGCGACCCTAATCCAAGGTGTGACGTCCATGGTAACTGTGTATGTGCTAAGCCTAGTGTTGCTCTAATATTAATGAGTTCTTGATTCAATATTGTCCCTTGGGCACATACCGTGCCCAAGATATATCCCTGTTATACGCCCTAATAATTGCAACAGATTAATGTGCCAGTGATGGATATAAATGCCTTTATATCACCTCAGTTTTAGCACAGGGATGTTGTTGCGCCCAACGTAAGTGGCATTGGGTTTAGTGTTCAATATTGAGCCCTGTTTTATCCCATTTAGCTGTAGGATTTTTAATGAAAATAGTTATCGCCCCCGACTCATTTAAAGAAAGCTTAAGCGCGCTCGAAGTGGCCAACGCAATCGAGCAAGGCTTAAGACAAGTGATCCCCGACTGCGACATAGTCAAAATACCCGTTGCCGATGGTGGCGAAGGCACAGTGCAATCTATGGTGGACGCCACGGGCGGCAGTATTGTCAGCTTAGAAGTCATGGGGCCACTGGGGCATAGAGTGCAAGCACACTATGGTATTCTTGGTGAAGGCATTCTCAGCGCTGCGATGAATACAAGTTCTGCTTCAGTTTCAAGTGCAGTTCCAACGAAAAAATCGCCACATCGAGGCGCGATTGCCGTGATTGAAATGGCCTCAGCCTCAGGTTTGCACCATGTGCCGAGGGAGCAACGTAATCCGCTGCTTACCACAAGTTATGGCACGGGCGAGCTAATTTGTGATGCGCTTAATCGGGGGATAAAGCACATCATTTTGGGGCTAGGCGGCAGTGCCACCAACGATGGCGGTGCGGGCATGGCCCAAGCGCTGGATATTTTATTGCTCGATGACCAAGGTAAAACCTTACCTTCTGGCGGCTCAGCGCTGGCGAACCTTGCTCAAATCGATGTATCAAACGCTCATCCACTTTTACGTGAGTGCAGCTTCGAAGTTGCCTGCGATGTTGATAATCCACTGTGCGGTGAACGCGGTGCATCGGCAATTTTTGGTCCGCAAAAAGGTGCGACGCCCGAGATGGTTAAGCAGCTAGATGCCGCTCTTGCCCATTATGCCGATGTGATTGCCCGCAATGGCATTAGCGATCACCGCGATCATGCTGGGGCTGGCGCTGCTGGCGGTATGGGTCTTGGCGTGATGGCTTTTTTAAATGCCGAGCTTAAACCCGGAGTTGAGATTGTGATGCAAACCGTTGGCCTTGCGGACAAAATCCGTGGCGCCGATTTAGTGATCACAGGTGAAGGCCGCATCGATGGTCAAACCGTGTTTGGTAAAACCCCAATGGGCGTGTTAAAGCAAGCCAAACTGCAGGGCATTCCCACTATCGGTATCGCGGGCTGCCTCGGTGAAAACGCCAATGCCATATTGGATCACGGTATGGCGGCTATCTTCCCTATCATCCCGCACTTAAGTCCGCTTGATGATGTGCTGGCTAATGCCAAGTTAAACCTTTGCAATACCGCCCGAAATATCGGCGCGGTACTCATGTTGGGCCAACGCAAATTTTAGGGCTAACATGAATTTTAGGGCTAATGCTCAGGCTTGATGAGTGGCTCGTCGAGTTAAACATAAAGGCGCCATAACGGCGCCTTTGCTTATTTAGGCCGCAACGCTTTGGTAACACAAAATTTTAGTGCTTGATGCCTAAAAGGCCTTGCAGTAAAGTGAGCTCCCTTTTTGGTATTCCGCTGATTGAACATTTGAGAGTCAATGATCGCGCATCACTGGTCGAGAATCACTGGTCCGTTATACTCTTCGAGCCAATTTGCGGTTTCACTATAAAAATTAATAGACGGCAAGCCCCATGACCCAGAAACTCCCTCGCCAAGCCACCGCATCCGAAGCAAGTTTGCTGCGCATTTTTACTGCACCGGAAGATGCAAGCTCAACACTGAGTATTATCGAGCAAAAGCTCTCCGAGGACTTAGCAGGCTTTTTGGGTGACAGTATCGCCGCGCTCGAAAAACCCTTGTCGGAAATTGAAACCGATTTTCAAGCCTTTGAGATCCCAACTCAGCCGCGTTTTGTCTCCGATTACACCGACGAAATTATGCAGAATCTGGTGGCGCATTCTGTACACACAGCAGCACCGAGTTTTATCGGCCACATGACGTCGGCACTGCCCTACTTTGTGTTGCCGCTGTCGAAAATGATGGTGGGACTGAATCAAAATCTGGTCAAAATCGAAACCTCTAAGGCATTTACGCCGCTTGAGCGCCAAGTGCTCGGCATGATGCACCATTTGATTTACGCCCAAGATACGGATTTTTATCAAAGCTGGATGCACAGCGCCAATCATTCCCTCGGCGCATTTTGCTCCGGCGGCACGGTCGCCAACATCACGGCGCTGTGGATTGCCCGTAACCAATTATTAAAAGCCGATGGCGAGTTTAAAGGCGTCAGCCGCGAAGGCTTACTCAAGGCGCTGCGCCACTATGGCCATGATGATTTAGCGATTTTAGTGTCGGAGCGCGGTCACTATTCGCTGGGCAAAGCCGTCGATCTGCTTGGCATCGGTCGCGACAATATCATCAGCATTCCCACGGGCAGCGATAACAAGGTCGATGTCGCGAAAATGCGCCAAGCCGCCCTTGAACTTGCCCGTAAAAACATCAAGGTATTAGCGATTGTTGGCGTGGCCGGCACCACTGAAACCGGTAATGTTGACCCACTGACAGAGTTAGCGGCGCTCGCAAAAGAGTTAAATTGCCATTTCCATGTGGATGCAGCGTGGGGCGGTGCGAGTTTATTATCCAATAAATACCGCCACTTACTCGCAGGTATCGAACTTGCGGACTCAGTCACTATCGATGCCCACAAACAAATGTATGTGCCTATGGGCGCGGGCATGGTGTTATTTAAAGACCCAGAGTTCGCCCACGCCATTGCCCACCACGCCGAGTATATTCTGCGCCGTGGTTCAAAGGATCTCGGTAGCCAAACGCTGGAAGGTTCACGCCCCGGCATGGCGATGTTAGTGCACGCTTGCTTGCAAATCATCGGCCGCGATGGGTATGAAATCTTAATCAACAACAGCCTTGAAAAAGCGCGTTATTTTGCAGAGCAAATCAAAGCCCATAAGGATTTTGAACTGGTTACTGAACCAGAACTGTGTCTGCTGACTTATCGTTATGTCCCTGCCAGCGTCCAAGCCGCCATGCAGTTTGCTATTGAGCAAGCTGACACAGTAAAACTTGCGCGCTTTAACGAGCTGCTCGATGGCCTCACTCAGTTTATTCAAAAGCACCAACGCGAACAGGGTAAATCCTTCGTCTCCCGCACCCGCATTCAACCCGCGCGCTACTTTAGACAACCCACAGTGGTTTTTCGAGTGGTATTAGCTAATCCTTTGACTAGCCATGAGATCCTTAATCAAGTGCTTATCGAGCAAGGTGAAATTGCCACATTAGATAAAGAGTTCTTACCTGCGCTATTAGCTATGGTCAATGAATAGCGAGCGAGTTGGCATAAGCTTTAAATCTTATTTAAATCCAGAGTGTTAATCAAAAACAGCCGCAAATATTTGCGGCTGTTTTTGTTTGTTGAGCTAAATTTGCGGAAAGCTTGATGAAATAACAAAGATTAAAGGTTTATGTACAGTCGTAGATACGCCGAATTCCATTGCTTCCGTGACACGCCGTAAAGCCATCCATGGCGGCTCTGCGCTGAAGAATCCCCTGATGATTTACAAATAAATCATCAAATTAGGGTGGAAGCGCATCTTGTTGCATGATCAAATGGTTTCGCCAAAAACTACACTTGGACAACAAGATGCGCGAAGCCAATATCCTACAACATTCTTTACACCAATACTGCCCAGAACTTCACCTAAAACGATTAAACAGCTTGATGCTGGCCTCTAAGGCACTGATTGAATGTAAGACACTGACCTTGACTGAGTTAGGTCGAAA